>NZ_JAFEVM010000031.1:0-32053 GCF_016901105.1 Treponema sp. Marseille-Q4523
ATATTAATTTTTATCTTCCTGAGACAATTTCGATTTTTTCCCGGAAGCGATCGTCGCCGATGCGATCACCGCAGCACACACGATCGCCGCAGCAGCAGCTTCGAGCAGCGCGTTCGGCAGCAGTAAAAGCAGCACGGCGATAAAGCCTTTGCCTCCCATCGCGCTCATCATCCTGCCGCCGGCAAAGATATACAGCGCGCCGACGACAAAACACGTATGCACAAGCGTTGAAATAAACGCGGCAAACGCGGCGGAAACCGTTTTCGGCAAATGCGGAACGAGCGACAAAAGCCGCCATAAAAGCCAAGCGGCAAGGGCAAGAAGCGCACGAGGCAGAACCGAAACGGCGGGATTGATAAAAAGCGGATCGAGCGCGCCGGTCGGCGTTATCGCCGCAAGGATCAAACTGAACACACCGAACACCGTACCGACGGCGATCCCCGAAGCGAGAGCCGATGCGCCTCCCGTCAGCATAACGGCGAGCAAAACGGGGATGTGCATGATCGTAATCGATGCGTTCGGGCCGAGCGGGATCATGCCGAGATGAAGCGGCGGCATACCGAGGACGACGACAAGCGCGCAGAGCGCGCCCGTCAATGCGATTTTTCTGTTTCGCGATACCGTTTTTTCCATATGCTGTATCATAGCGAATTATTATGTGTCTGGCAACGAGAACGGAAACACGATATAAAAAACATCGATTTCGATTGTAAAACATTGAAATTTATGTTGTAATAATACTGAACGATAAAAACACGGTGTTTGTGTGAACGGCGCAAATTATCAAGAAAACAACGATTTTCTCACCACGCAAATAATCACCTATCTTGGGAATAAACGTTTATTAATAAATCATATTGAAAAAGAAGTAAATACGATATCGCAAAAATTGCAAAAAGAAAAAATGATTTGCGCGGATATGTTTTCCGGATCGGGCATCGTTGCGCGCATGCTGAAAAAACATTCCGATACATTGATCGTAAACGATTTGGAAAATTATTCCGCCGTAATAAACAGCTGCTATTTAATAAATAAAAAAGAGTATCCCGTAAAAAAATGTTCCGCACTCAGAAGTGAAATCGAAAATCAAAGCATACACAAAAAATACAGCGGCATAATTTCACAAAATTATGCGCCGAAAAACGATAATGATATTTTACCTGGCGAAAGAGTTTTTTATACGCATGAGAACGCCGTGTTGATCGATACGTACAGAAAACTCATCGACGAAATCGTCGAAGAAGACGGATTGAAAAAGTTCTTTTTGGCGCCTTTGATCACGGAAGCGTCCGTTCATGTCAACACGAGCGGAGTTTTCAAAGGTTTTTACAAAGATAAACATACGGGGGTCGGTTGCTTCGGCGGAGCCGGTAAAAATGCCCTGTCCAGAATTTTCGGAAAGATAGAATTGAAAGAGCCCGTCTTCAGTAATTATACATCGAAGCTGCATGTTTATCAAAAAGATGCAGTGCAGCTTTCGAAAGAATTAAAAAGTTTGGATATAGCATACCTCGACCCGCCGTACAATCAACATCCGTACGGATCGAATTATTTTATGCTGAACCTCATTTTGAAAAATAAACTTGATACGGAAATCAGTAAAGTCAGCGGTATAACGCAGGGTTGGAATCGCTCCGTATTTAATAAAGGACATGCCGCGTTAAATGCACTGGAAAAAATAATCGTCAATTTGGACAGCAAATTCGTGATCATCTCTTATAATTCGGAAGGTTTTATATCCTTTGATGAAATGCGAGATATGCTGCACAAATACGGAAAATTTAAAACACGGGAAATCCGATATAACACTTTTCGCGGAAGCAGAAATCTAAAAAAAAGAGACATACACGTTTGTGAATATTTATTTATTTTACAAAAATAAGGAGTTGTTATGCGCCGACATGACAGTTTGCGAAAACGCATTGAACAACATAAACCAAAAAACATAAAATCGGCGCTGTTTATTATCGGAGTTATACGCTTATGCTTCCGCTTCTTTACAACAAAATAGATCGCGATGAAATGAACGCTCACCTGCGCGCTAAAGGTTTCGCTCCCGTTTACACCGCATCGGCGAAGTCGCGCATCGTGCTTGTCGGGCAGGCACCCGGACGGATCGCACAGGAAACGCGAAAACCGTGGAACGACGCAAGCGGACGGCTGCTTCGAAAGTGGCTCGGCGTAACGGACGAACAGTTTTATAACCCCGATCTGTTTTCGATCATGCCTATGGATTTTTACTATCCGGGAAAAGGCGCTCACGGAGATTTACCGCCGCGGAAAGAATTTGCAAAAACATGGCATCCGAAGATTTCGGCGCTTATGCCGAACGTCCGCCTGACGATTTTGGTGGGAGCGTACGCGCAAAAATATTATTTGGGAATGCGGGCGAAGCGAAGCTTAACCGAAACGGTAAAATATTTTAATAATTATCTGCCGGAGTATTTTCCGATCGTGCATCCCTCTCCTCTCAATTTCGGCTGGAGAAAGCGCAATCCGTGGTTCGAAAAAGAAGTGATTCCGGTGCTGCAGGAACTCGTACAAAAGGCGATAAGCTAAGGTGCTGTTTCATCAAACTGAGCCATGTACTATCTTCAAGGTTGTCATCATAATATTAAAAAACGACTTCTAGGAATAGCACAAAGAGTGTGTTTTCGCTATTATCAAAGTCAAATGGAGATAAGAAAATGACAATTTACGATTATTCGGTACAGGATGCACAAGGAGGCAATGTCCCGCTTAAAGATTATAAAGGGAAGGTTTTGCTGATTGTAAATACGGCAACAAAATGCGGGTTTACGCCGCACTACAAAGAACTTGAACAAATGTACGAAAAATATCATGAGCAGGGCTTGGAAATAATCGATGTGCCGTGCAATCAATTCGGGGGGCAGGCACCGGGTACGAACGAACAAATCAGCGAGTTCTGCTCGCTCAATTACAACACGAAATTTCCGCAAATGAAAAAGTCGGACGTAAACGGTAAGAACGAATTGCCGCTGTATACATATTTGAAAGCGCAAAAGGGATTTGAAGGTTTCGGCGAAGGCAAAACGGCGCAGACGCTGCATGATTATATTATCAAAAGCAATCCCGATTATCAAAACAATTCCGACATCAAATGGAACTTTACCAAATTCGTTGTCGCGCGTGACGGGACTGTCGTCGCACGTTTTGAACCGCCTGCTCCTATGGCCGATGTTGAAGCGTGCGTTGCAAAGCTGATATAAAATGCAGCTTTATAATGTAAAGTAACGGCAAGATTTGCTTTAGGCATCGGTTATCTATTTATTTTTTCCTATCATACGACCGATACATAATTCGTACACAATGTCCGATATATCGTCTGCCGTTTTATCATATTTGGAAACGCTTTCTCGCGAAAAACTTATCGAATTAATAAATTATTTCGCCGCGACACATGAAGATATTCGGCTTACCCTTGAAGAAAAAGCCGGCGCCGTAAGCACAAAAGCGGAACCGGCCGATATATTCGTACAATCACCACCGGAACTGCCGGCAGCGGACATATCCACAACGTCATCGCAAGTCCTTGTTACTCGAAACAGTACACCGCAACAAAAAATCGATTTATATACATCGCTCTTTGTCGGCCGACAGGATGTCTTTGCACTGCGCTGGTACAACGCAAAATCGAATAAAAGCGGTTATTCGCCGGTTTGCGAAAACAAGTGGCAGAGCGGAAAATGCGATATGAAAAAATATTCATGCGCCTCCTGTCCGTTTAAACTCCCCGTTCCGCTTTCCGACGGCTATATTTTTAATCACTTGGCGGGAAAAGATTCCGCCTGCCGCGATGTCGTCGGTTTATATCCGCTTATGGAAGGAGACGTATGCCGCTTTCTCGCATTTGACTTCGACTCGCATACGGGAAGTTCCGATGCGTGGAAAAAAGATGCGGCGGCCGTACGTAAAATCTGTGCTGCGTTTTCGGTTCCCGTTTCAGTTGAAATATCGCGATCGGGAAAAGGCGCTCATCTTTGGATTTTTTTCAGCGAAGCTGTTGCCGCAAAACGAGCTCGTAATTTCGGGACATTGATTTTACAGACTGCGATGAACGAGCGGCATTCGCTTCCGTTTGAATCATTCGACCGTATGTTTCCCAATCAGGATGCGATACCGAAGGGCGGCTACGGCAATTTGATCGCTCTGCCGCTGCAGGGACAGGCGGTAAAAAACAAGTGTTCGGTTTTTGTGGACGAAAATTTTATTCCGTTCGATGACCAATGGGCGTATTTAAGTTCCGTCAAAACATTGTCAGAAAAAGACGTGCAGGCGCGCTGTACCGAAATTGCAAAGACCGTGTCCGATTTTTTGCCGAACGATTTCGATATCGGCGGTATCAATAAACCGGACGATCTCTATACCGACGAAATTGATAAAACAGACAATATTATTAAATTCGGAAGAGCATATAAAATTATTAAAAATCCGCCGAGCGATAATTCGGCGCGGAATAAATTATTGAACGTTTATTCAAGCGATCCGAACGCGCAGTCAAACAATCAACCGGCACAAAACGCTCCGTCATCGAAAAGCCCGCAGCTTACGCAAAAAGATTTTTCTTCAGTTGTGCACATCACATTCTCCAACCAAATCGAAATTGCAAAAGCCGGAATATCGGAGCGAGCTCTGGGGATTTTCAGACGGACGGCGGTTTTCTTAAATCCGGAATATTTTAAAAACCTTCACATGCGGCTTCCGCTTTATAATATCCCGCGTTATATCGATTGTTCCGGTGAAACGGAAAACGCTTTGCTTTTGCCCCGCGGCAACCTCGCTCAAATCGAAAAATTATTAAAAGATTGCAATACGTCTTACGAAATCACGGATGAACGGGAACAGGGAATACGCATTGAAATCAATTTTACCGGAAAACTGTACGATGAACAAAAAGCGGCTTTGCAGGCGATGCTTAAATCGGATATCGGTATTTTATCGGCCGGAACCGGTTTCGGAAAAACGGTAACCGCCGCCGCTCTCATTGCGGAACAAAAAACGAATACGATGATCCTCGTGCAGACGCATGCACTTTTGGAACAGTGGAAAAAGGCCGTCAAGCGATTTTTAAATTACGAAGCGGGAACGATCGCCGCAGGCAAAGATACCGCAACGGGGATTATCGACATCGCAATTATTAAATCGCTTACGGAAAAGAATTCCGATGCGGTAAAACCTCGACGGCATATATACGGTATGCTCATCGTCGACGAGTGTCATCACGTGTCGGCATTCGGGACGGAAAATCTCATAAAGAGCTTTCGTGCAAAATACGTGTACGGATTGAGCGCAACGCCGATACGACGCGACGGTAGGCAAAAGATTATCTTTATGCAGTGCGGGCGGATCCTCTATGCGACGACTGCGAAACAGATGAACCGTGTACAAAACTTTGAGCATTATTTTATTCCGCGTTTTACGAACTTTCATATCGCTTCTGAAAACACGAAAGATTCAAAAACCTCGATTCAAAATTATTATTCCGAAATGGTACAAGCGGAGGCAAGAAATTTATTAATCGTGTCGGATGTACGATCCGCCGTTAAAGAATGCCGTACGCCGCTCGTCCTTTCCGACAGGATCGAACATTTGAAATTGTTAAAAGACTATCTCAAAGACGCAGCGGACAATGTCATCGTGATTACAGGCAAGGGAACGCAAAAGCAAAAGAAAGAGCAGCTGGAATCGCTCAACAAAGTTCCCGCAGCCGAATCGCTTGTCGTGCTTGCAACGGGAAAATACGCAGGAGAGGGTTTTGATAATCCGCGGCTCGATACGCTTATGCTTGCAATGCCGTTCAGCTGGAAGGGCACGCTTGCGCAATACTGCGGACGCCTGCACAGAAATTTTGCAGGAAAAGAAGAAGTGCTGATTTATGATTATGTTGATTTCCGACTTCCGGTTTTCGATCGTATGTATCGAAATCGGCTTAAAGGCTATAAGCAGCTCGGTTATACGATAAAGCCCGATTCCTATTCGGCTCAAAACGGAGCGGTACCGTCAAAGCTGTATTCCGCCGACAACTGTAAAACCGATTTTATTAAAGACTGCATAAGCGTAAAAAAATCTGCCGTCATTTGCTCGCCGTATCTTTCCAAAACCGAAGTACAAAAATTTTTACCGCTTATACCGAAAATACTTTCAAACGGGTGCAAAATCTTTATCACGACAAGGCTGCATAAAGATAAAGATCGACGCAAAAAGCAACAGCCGTATATCGATATGCTCGAAGCTGCGGGAGCTGTCGTTTTCGTAAAAGAAAATGTTTCACAGCGGCTCGCCGTTTTCGATGAAAAAATTTTATGGTACGGCAGCATCGACTTTCTCGGATATTCCGAAGCGGATGGCTGCAGCATCCGTATCTGCAATGCGGAGATCGCGTCGGCTGTAGAAGCGGAAATTATTAAATAACGGCAGGCCGCCGTACACAACGTACAACCGTGCAAAACCTATCTCGTACGTTCTTCGTTTTTAATCAACGCTATATTCCTTTTGTCCAATTCCGTAAGCATCGCATCCGAATAATTTTTATTTTCTTTATAAGAAGCATAATAACTGTTATAAAAAAACTTTTGCAGAATTTTATCTTTGAACGGTCGCCCGTACTGTGCATATACCCCGTTGCGAAGCAGCCTTAACTGCGTTTTATTCAGCGTATGCAGGTATCCGGCCGATAATTCATCTTTCAGTTTATCAAAATCGAGTATACCTATAGGGATATTCCGGAATGTGACCAATGTCTGATAAAATCTCCGATTTTTATCCCGTTCCTCATATTCATAGGAAAGCGAACACGACCACTCTTCATTGACTTTCCACTCTTTTATATATTTACGATGATTGGAGCTGATCGAACCTGCCGGCTCATCCGTTTCCGGGCCGTATTGCTCGTTTAACAGGACGGTCAATTTTTCAAAGGCATCCTCTGCGTTTTTTTTGCCGCCCGAATCTTCATCGCCTTCCCAGTGCTTCGAGCCTATTATAATAGTGTCGTAATAGGTACCGACATAGTCGTCGCCGTAAAACTCTTCATCCTGGCCCCAATAGCAGTCTAAAAGCCACATACCGTCGCTTTCTCTGACGTACCTATCCTCGTAATAAAAACCGGGTATTCCGGCATACGGAGAAGTGGGTAAATCAGTCATAGGCTTAAAATCATACTGTTCGGGCGCATTTTCAAAATTTATGCCCATAATCCATGGCCGAGATTCTCTCGAAAAAACGGTTTGAGTGTTAAAAATAACAGTCAATACAAAAAAGATTACGATATCTTTTTTCATCGGTTTTATCCTGTCTTTACCCTACAACCGCAGGGTTATCGAATCGGTACGGTTTTGCAGCCTCGTATCCGCGGCAGGCGGCAAAATGTCCGCCGCCGCGTCACGCATTAATTGCTCGCCGCGTTGATCGCCAGTTTGTCGCCGCGTCAATCGTCAAACGCTATTTTTCCGATGCGTTTTTTGCAGCGCTTTCGCCGGCAAGCTTTCCCGACGTAATCGCCCACGCGTTATTCGCTCCGGAAGGAGAATCGTCGCCCATAACGCCGCCGCCGACTTCTCCTGCGGCATAAAGACCGGAAAGCGCTTTGCCGTCCGTACCGACAACCTGCAGAGTATCTGTCAAAACCAAACCGCCCATCGTCGTCGCAAAGCGCGGCTTTTGTTCGACAAGGTAATACGGACCGTCTTCGATTTTCGCTTTCATAAAGTTTGCCGGACGTCCGAAAGCCGAATCGGTTCCCGATGCGACATAAGAATTGTACGTATCGATCGTAGCTTTAAGAGATGCCGCATCCATATTCAAAGTGCCGGCCGCCTCTTCGATCGTCGTTCCGCGTATAAAAATCGGAGCGCGCGAACCGTTGTTTTTAAGCCATGCGTCGATATTTTCTTGGGAAATACCCGCGTGCGCGAGGCGCTCTTTCCACATATCGAAAGTCTTTTGATCCATGAATAAAAAGAGCATTCCGTCGGTTTGCCGGATTTCGGTTTCGAGGATCGTACGGTTCGACGCTTTTTCGTTTACGACGCGCTTTCCTTCTTTATTGATAAGGATCGCGCTGCCCGAATTGAACGCGACAATGTTTCCCGCAATCGTCGACTTCGCCATACCGGGAGCAATTTCGACGCCGTTCGGATAGCGCTTGCCGTATTGCATGAGCTGCCGCTGCGCACCGAGAGTATCGCTCAACAGTAAACCGTCGCCGGTCGCATTCGACCTGCCGTAGTACAGCGATTTTTGCAGATCTTCGGACAAAAGCGATTTGTTTGCGCCGTAGCCGCCCGTCGCGATGACGACCGACTTTGCCGTTATATCGTATGTATTACCGTCCGAATCTTGGGCGATCACACCGACGACCGTGCTTCCGTCGCGTTTTAATTCGGTCGCCCTTGTATTCAAGCGCAGGTCGATGTTCGTCGACGAAAGCTTTTGCAAAATACTTTTCATAAAGGCGCTGCCGCCGCCGAGGTAAGCCAATTCCCTGTCGTTCGAATATTCGGCGAGTTTATGCAGACCGCCTTTCATATCGAACTGCACGCCGGCGTATTCGTTGAGCCAATCGGTCGCGTCTCCGACGTTCCGCGCAAAAAGCGTCAAGGCGGCTTCGTTGTTTTTGCGGTCACCGTTTTTCATAAAGTCCGAAACCATGCTCTGCACCGAATCGTTTGCGACACCGGCTTCCTTTTGCAGTTTGGAACCCATAACAACCTGATTGCCGCCGCTGACGACGAGGGCGCCGCCGATCATGCCGGTTTTTTCCAGCAGGATCGTCTTTGCTCCGAGTTGGTCGGCGCGCAAAGCCGCACTCACGCCCGCACCTCCCGCGCCGATAATGACGACGTCGGCGCTGAGGCTTACGGTTTTAACCGGCGCTTTTTCGATCGGTTTTTCAAAGTCGGCAAGATTTCCGCCCGCTTGTGCAATCGCCTGTCTGACCGCGTATTTAACGGCGCTTGATGTAACCGTTGCGCCGGATACCGAATCGACGGCAAGGCTGTTCGCTTCAACTATTTTTTTCGGCAAATCGACAAGCGCCGGATCCGACAGTACGTCGGTTTCGCTTTCTTTGGTCACCGTAATGCCCGAAATCTTTTTTGCCGAAAAGCTCACCGTAAGTTCGATCGGGCCGTTGTGCCCCGTAACGCTCAGCGCATAGTCGCCGTCTTTTACGGCATTTTTTCCCACACAGCCTGCCGCCGTAAAAACGGCAAGCAACAGCACTAAAACCGCATAGCCCGTAAAAAGTATTTTTTTCAACGTGATCTTCATGCAATCCTCCGTAAAAGTGAAGCTCTCTTAACGACACCATACGATAAAAGAAATGACGCGTCAATGATACTGCCGACATCTCCGCATTGAGCTGATATACGATACAACGCGCAAAACGGCAGCAAAAGAAAACGAATATATTCCACTTCAGACTTTCGTAAACAAGAGATTTCCCGTTCATACCTTCTCCTTGCATCAGCTTTCATATTTTCCAAACACGCTATTCGATTTTTCTCAAAAAAATATTTTTAAATCCGCGTAAAAAATGCATTTGCACGCGATATATAAGTCGAACGATATGCTTTCGAATTTGCACGACGAGTACGTTTCCGGATTACAAAGCCGTGCGACCAGTACGCGTGTGTGCCGTATATCACGGGACGCGCCGTATCGGGCGAAACGCGGGGCATTTCGTTTGAGGTGCAGTATGAAAAAATTAATAATCTTTTTGCCGTTTTTTACGGCGCTCGTAAGCGGCTGTTCGGCAAAAAAAACCGACGCTTATGCGGCGATTAAAAATTCCGGTTTGGCGGGAAGCGCGCTGTATGAAAAAATCACCGCGTTTGAAAAAGAGCATCCCGAACACTTCGAGTCGAAGCTCGATTTGGGCTCGTATTGCTTTGTGTCCGAAAACTACGGAGAGGCGTGGAAGTATTTATTGAAAGCGGAATCGCTGCTTGCGTCCGTAAAGGGCGTTTCCTCGCAGCACAAAGCGCTGCTGTACGCGCTGCTTTCGGGCTTGTATGCGGCGGACGGTGACGAAGAGCGCGCGGCGGATTATGCGAAAAAAGCCTACGAAACGCCCGATTGCGGTGCGGAATACGGATATCTGTATGCAAAGATACGGCTTTTGCGGGACGACAAAAGTGAAGCGCTCGCCCTCTTCGATAAAACCTACGCGCTCTATCCCGAACGTATTGCAGCCGACGAACTGCGCGCGTACGTATATCTCCTCGCCGATGCGGGGCAGTTTCAAAGATGCAGCGAATTGCTCGAACCTTATTTTGAAACCGGCGGTTTTTTTCCGGGGTTCGGCGTATTCGCGTCGGGCGTGTACGAAAAAATCGGCGATACCGAAAAAGCGGTGTTGTGCGCTTTTCTCGATTACGAATATGCGGCCGGCGGCAAAGAAAAAGACGATACGTTTTTAACAAATCTGCAATCGGTTGAAGCCTTACTTCCCGACGGCGGCGATTCTGCGGCTTTGGAAAGCATCAGAGCTTTATTCGATATGAAGCGTGAAGTGCCGGATGCTTCTTCATTTTTCGTTTCCGACTACATTCGGCTCAAAGCGAAACTGATGCGCGGCGATATTTCGTCCGGCGATCTTTCATCTCTTTTGCAGCTGGAAAAATATTTTTCACGCTTTCCTTCGTACTATTGGTCGGTGTGGCTTGCCGTCCGCGCGCTGCAGCGGGACGGATTAAACGATTGGATCCCTGTACTCGAAAAGACGATCGCGCTCGCTCCTTCGTCTTCTTACGCATCGCGCGCAAAAATCGAGTTGGCCTCTTGCATCGGTTTGCCGGCCGGGGAGGCCGAAAGAGTGCTCATTCCGGCGGAAGTAAAAGCCGCGATTGAGGGTTTTATGTCGAGCGGAGACGATGAAAAACTTTCGCCGCTCTACGCCTTGTTAAATCTTCCCGACTGCGCATACGTGTATGCAGGCGTAGACATGGCAAAGCGTTCGGCCGAAGATCCGATCGTCCGCGCCGCATTTACGAAAAAAAAGCTGCACGCTGCCGGAAGATTACAGGACCGGCTCGCATTTATTTTATCGTGAGGCACTATGCGCTGCGGTTTTATATTGTTTTTGCTGAGTACGGGTTTCCTCGCTCTTTCCTGCAGCGATTCCGCGGCGGCGGAGCGGCTGTATGCGCGTGCGTCTGATGCGTACATACGCGAAGATTTTTCGAATGCACTTTCGCTTGCGGATGAGGCCGTCCGTGCCGACGGCGATTTTTTCCAAGCGCGGCTCCTCAAAGCGAAGCTGTTGATCTTTACGGAAAAAACCGGAGATGCGGAAAAGATTTTGCGCGCGCTGTGCAAACGCTATCCCGAATTTACCGAAGCGCGGCTGTGGTATGTACGCGCTTTGATTATGACGGAACGATACGATAAGGCGGAAACGCTGCTCGAACGGGAACTCGCGCTCAATCAAACGGACTGGAGATTTTATTATCAATATGCGCTTTTGGCGCAAAAGCAAAACGCGGCCGACAAACGTCTCTCGCTGTGCAGAAAGGCGGAACAGGCGCTCTGCGACAGCGAAAAAGTGTACATCGAAACGGCGGATATATGGCTCACGCTCGGCGTCCGATCGAATGCACTCGATGCGCTCGATAGAGCCTATGCCGTTTCCGCGCATCCCGATGCGGTTGCGGAAATAATACATTTTGTTAAGCGGGGGGATGACATACGATGAAACGCATAGCCTGCGCTTTAGCGGCGATATCGCTTTTCTTTTCGTGCAATGTGATTTCGTTCGACGAATATGAAGTCGTCTGTAGTCAAAGTCCGGCAGAGGAATACTTCGCCGGCGAGCACATCGGTTTTTCGTTCAACTGCGATGTTGTCCGTCATTATGCCGAGCAAGCCGTTACGATAAAATCGGGCACGCATCAGTACGAAGCCGAATATGCGTGGGACAGACGATCGCTGTACGTAAAGCCCTCAGGCGGATGGATTCGGGGAAAGCCGTATCAGGTAAGCATGGACGGTCTCATGCATACGGAAAACAGTGCGGCCTTTCACGCATATACGATATGCACGTTTATATACGGCAGCGAAGGAGAACGCTTTTATGCGCTTGCGCTTCCCGAAAAACGCATCGGCGCCGATGTGCGGCAAAAGCTTGTATTCGCGTTTAATAAAAAAATCGAAGCGGCACGGTTTGAAAAAGCGTTTTCGATTTTTCCGTCGGCGGAGTATTCGATTGCGCTCTCGGAGGATGAGCGGACGATTACCGTTTCGCCGTCTCCGAAGTGGAAGCTGAACACGACCTATGCGTGGACGATAAAACGACTTTTGTCGTCGGACGGCTGGGAGATGCAGGATGTGCTTTCAAATACGTTTTCGACGAGGGAAGATGCGGAAAGCCCTGCGCTCGTGAGCCTCTGTCCCGTAAGCGATACGTCGCCCGATGCGCACTGGTTTACCGATATCCCGCTCGATAAAAATATTTCCGGAAAGCAGCCGATCGGTTTTGTGTTTTCAAAGCCGATGGATTTCGATTCGGTAAAGGATGCCGTTTCGATTTCGCCTTCGTTGTCCGGCTATATGATGCCGTACGGCGACGAGCGTACGCGCTTTTTATTTGTGCCGGAAGAATACTACAAAGTCGCAGCCGAATATACGCTCGCCGTCTCAACGGCGGCTGCGGATGAAAACGGTACGCCGCTTTTCGAAAAGATCGTCAAGCGCTTTTACGCGGCAGATGCATGGCTTTCGGTTGCCGGTTTATCGCTCGATGCCGATGTCGTTCCCGATTTGTCGGCGCCGTGCATAGAACACTCACTGCATAAAGATGCGGACGGCAACTACGAATTGACCGCGCGGATTTTATTTTCGCATGAGATCGCCGACGGCGCTCTTACAACAGCTGTGAACGCGGTAACGGCGTCATTGCTTTTTCCGCTTACGTCGGCGAGCCCCGTAAAGACGGGCGTCTTTTGGGACGAAGAGAAAACGCGGCTTACGGTAACGTGGACGCGCTTTACGGTGAGCACGGACGATGTACGCTCGTACTATCGGTTGAAAATCGCCGGCGGGCCTGCGGGAATAAACGACGGGCGGGGAAGCTATATGGAGAAAGACCTATGTATAACCGTTTTGGCAAAGTGAAGACGGCAGCTTTAATAATTTTTTGCCTCTTGTATGCCGGCTGCGCTTCCGAGCTGTTTCCCGAGATGAGCGTCGATTCGTGTACGTGGGATGACGACGGCGTTTCGATCGTGTTTTCACTCGAACCCGATATGATGTCGGTTGAAAAAGCGTTTACGCTGACCGAAGACGATCATCCCGCGCCGGGAATTTTTTCGTGCGCCGGAAAACAAGTGCGCTTTTTTCCGACCGGCGGCATCAAAATAAATTACGATTACGTCGTCACCGTCACTTCGTCCGCCGAAAGCAAAAACGGATATTCGCTTGCAGACGATTACTGCAAAACGTTTTCGACGCGGAACGACAAAGTACGGCCGGAAATAGTTTCCGTCGTACCGCAAAACGGCAGCGCCGTCGATGAAGCGTCCGCCATAACGATTCGCTTTTCCGAGCCGGTTACGCGCGAATCTTTCGAAGCCGCCGTTTCCGTCAGTCCGCCTTTTTCGTACGCGCGCGTTTTTTCAGACGGAGACCGAATCGTGCGCATCGTGCCGATGGAAAGCCTCAAAGCGAATACGCTGTATAAAATTACGCTGTCCGAAAGCCTCGAGGATTATGCGCGGAACGCGCTCGCAAAAGAATACCTCTCATCGTTTTATTATCGATACGATACGGAGACGCCGGAGTGTACGTTTATTATTAAAAATAAAAACGGCTTTCAAATCGCGGCGGAAAATGGCAAAAGCTATCAAGCCGTTCCGAAAGACTGCGCTGTCGATATCGATTTTTCAAAAGAGATGAATATCGATACGCTGTCGTCATATATCTCCGTCGTGCCGACGGCGCAGTATTCGGTAAAGACAAACGCGTTCGATAAAACACATGCATCGGTCGTCTTCGATGCGCCTGCGTGGGGAAAGACGTACACGTTTCGACTGCGCAAAGGCATGCAGTCCGTGGCGGGAAACGGAACCGAATGCGATACGGTATTCGATATCCGCTTCGACGCCGAAAGTGACAGACCGGTCGAATTCATTAAAGGTTTTTTGCAGACGGGCGAGTGGAGCGAGGGAAATCTTTCCGTCGGCGTAAACTATAAGACGATAGCGGCGGAAACGAATTTTTCGGCGCTGCTTTTCGACCCGGTGTTTTTCCCGCCTTCATCCGATACCGCTGCCGCGCTCTATCTCGCGTTTGCCGTTTCGCGAGAGGCGGCAGGCCTCGATATTTTTTCGCTCTTCGATTCCCTTGCGTTTTCGGCGACAAACGGATGTTGCTCTATCGTGATAAAAACGCTTTTTGCCGTACCGCCGGAAAGTTCTGCGGCTTTTCCGCTGAACGAATTGATCGTGCTTGAGGAGGGTATGTGCATCGTGCGAGCGGGGCTCGAAATCACGAATAACAGCAATCCGGGCATCGTGACGATGACGGTCGGCGACGGCGTAAAAGATTCGCTCGGAAATGCGATTCGATCGAAAAACATTTTTACGTTTACAAAGTGACGGAGATACGGCGATGAAATCGATCGGCAAAAAAACCGTTATATCGCTTCTTTTTTGCTTAGCCGCGCTTGCGTTTTCGGAAACCGTTTTTCGTTCGCCGGAAGAAGCTGCGGAATTCGCCGTTTCGAATTCGAAAGAATACCGGCTGAAAAAATTGCACGTCGAAGCGTCTTACAAAGTGGCCTGTTTTGCGCTGCAGGAATTTTTACCGTCGTTCAATGCGTCGTGGTCGGAAAACGATGCGGTTAAAATCGGCGGAGCGGATTCGCACAGTAAATCGCTGCAGTTTTCCGCGCGTCAAGTCATCGGCGACGGCGGCAAGCGTATCGTTGCGTACAAGATGAATAAGACGAATGCGTACTATGCGGTAAAAACCTACGAACAGGAATTGCAGGCATTTCAATCGTCCGTCATAAATCAATATTGTCTTTGCCTGCGGCAACAGGAAATTATTAAAATAAAAAACGATTTGGAAAAGAATGCTGCGGTGCAGCTTGAAATTATTAAAGAAGAATATCGTCTCGGCCTTGCGCTTGAAAACGATTATTTGGAATACCTTATTTCGTTCAGAAAAATTCAAAACGATAAAAAGAAAGCCGAACGGGAGCTGCGGACGCAGATGCGCGTACTGAAATCGATCATCGATATGGCCGCCGATGAAGAGCTGCGTCTCGAAAACGCGCTTACGGGCGGTACCGATATTCCGTATCTTGAACCGCACATCGCCGATCTGCAGCGCATGACGGACGAACGCAATCCTGCAATAAAAAAATCGGAAGCGGCGCTGCAGTATGCCGAACAGCGCTATAAGTACACGAAATTGTTTTTTCTCCCCGAAGTCGCCGTCGAGGGCGGCGTGTCGTTTTCCGGTACGGCCTACCCGTTGAACAAGCCCTCGTATTCGCTGAAATTGTCGTTGAATTTTCAGAACGTACCTTTCGTGCCGACGACGATCGGAAACGGTTACGGTTTTAACAAAAAACAGCTCGTCGGCCTCGACAATTCACTTTCGGCGGGCATCGTACCCGATACGAATTATTTTATTAAACGTAACGTCGATAAAATTGCGCTGGAGCGAGAAGGCGAGCAGCTTCGTCTGCAAAAAAACGCAGTACACGAACAGTTGTTTGAAAGAGCCGCCGCGTATGATGACGGCAAAGATTCGATTGAGCGGATTTCGGAATCGATTTTGCTGCGCGAAAAGCGTCTTGCCGTCAGCGCCGAACAAGTCGAAAAAGGCGAGATGAAGCGGATCGATTACCTCGTCGAATTGATAAAACTCGCGGAAGAAAAGATAAACCGCATCGCTGCGGAAACGGCGGTACGGGCGGCTCTCCGCGATATCGAAATATTGCTGTGCGTTCCGTTCGGAGGTTTACAAAAATGTTTTTAATAAAACCGTTGATGAAATATTCGTGCGTCGTATTGCTTGCCGCCCTCTTTTGTGCGTGCGCGCCTTCCGATAGAAAAAACGAAGGGGAGCTTTTGCCGGTCGAAGTAAGCGCAGTACGGGCGGAAAACCGAGCGCTCGACGACGTGCTTAAAAGCTTCGGTTCCATTTCATATAAAACGAAAACCGACGTTACGTGTACGGTCAGCGGAACGGTGACGGCATTTTTCGTAAAAGAAGGGGATGCCGTAACAAAGGGACAAAAGCTCGCGCAGCTGCGCAACGTGCAGCTCGAACTGCAGAGAGAACAATGTATGAACGCGCTCGATTCGGCAAACGCATCGCTCGAGCTTGCCCGCGTAAAGCTCCGCGAAGAAACGCTCGCAGCCGAAGGCCGTCTGCTCGCCGTAGAAAAATCGAAAATACATATCGTGCAAAAAGAGCTCGAATTGGAATTGTTAAAAGATATGTTTTCGAATAAGTCGCGGCTGCACGAACTCGGCGGCGTTACCGATTCGTCGCTCGAACAGCTGAAACTGCAAGTGCGTTCGGCGGAAACGGAAATCGCAATGATGAAAAAAGAACTCGATACGCTGCTGCTCGGTTTTCGCGATGAAGATTTATTAAAAGAAGGAATCACTCCTTCGCGCGATCCCGACGTGCGCAAAAAGCAGTTCACAGCGCTCAACACGAAATCGGGAGCTGCCGAGCTTGCTTCCGTACAGGCGCAAGTACAGGCGGCGGACAGGCAGCTCGCGTCGGTACGTAAGCTCATCGACGAACTTACGATACGTGCTCCCTCCGACGGCATCGTCGGAGCGCGCTATTACGAAAACGGCGAATATGTAAAAGAAAACGAAAAGATCGCGACGCTCATGGATACGTCGTCGGTGTATGCGGTGCTCCACGTGCAGGAACAGGATGCGGTCGGCTTTGCGCAGGGTACGCGCGTTTCGCTTTTTTTGCCGTCGCTCGGCGCGTCGTATCGATCCGTTATCGCCGAAATATCGCCGGCAGCGGATCCGCAGAGCGGAAATTTTTCCGTCAAAACGGAAATCGGCAATAAAAACGGCGCGATAAAACCGGGTATGTTCGTGCGCTGCGAAATCGAACGCGCGGCGGCAAAAGACGTTCCGTGTATACCCGACAGCGCGCTGCTTTTATCGGACGAAAAAACCGGAAAAGTTTTTTGCATCGTAAACGGATGCGCGGTACAAAAAGCCGTTTTAATAAAAGCGCATCGCGACGGTTTTGTGTGGATCGGAGACGGGCTTTCGGCCGGAGACCTCATCGTCGATAAACCTTCGCCGTTTTTGCGCGAAGGGCAGGCGGTAAGACTGAGGACGCTATGATAAAGAAAATCGTTTCGTTTTCGGTTTATCATCCCGTCTCCGCATTGATGCTGTACCTTGCGCTGCTGCTCTGTTGCTGTATCGCTCTGTACACGGTTCAGCTCGATTTTATGCCGAAAATGGACGAACGTTTTTTGCTTATTTCAGCCGACTTTACCGGAGTGAGCGCGCAGGATATGCAGAAGCTCGTTACGATCCCCGTCGAAGACGCAGCCGCCTCGCTCAAGGGCATAAAAAATATTTCATCGGTGACGCGCGACGGTCTTTCGCTCGTCGTTGTCGAACTGCACTGGAATATCGACGCCGACATTGCGATCGTCGAATGCCGGCAGATCATCGATCAGTGTTACGAAGCGCTGCCGAACGGCTGCGCCAAACCGAACGTCGCTTTTTTCAATCCGGTGCACAGAGAAACGCTGACCCTTGTCGTTTTTCCGAACGATAACGATTTGGAGTACGGCCGTCATATCGTCGACACGGACATACGGCCGCATCTGCAGCGCGTCAAAGGTGTCGGTTCCGTTTCGGTTACGGGCGGCGAAAAACCTGAAGTGAAAGTCGTACTCGATAAAGCGAAGCTCGAATCGATTCCCGTATCTTTGCAGAGCGTTGCGGAGATTTTATCGCAGGCGAATTTCGAATACCCGTCGGGAAGCGTAAGCGACGGCGGCAAGGAATTGCTTTTTAGAACGTCCGGTTTATTTACGACGCTCGGCGATATCGAAGACGTACCGTTTTTGTACGGCAGCGGCGGTGTGCTGAAAATCAAAGACGTCGGAACGGTGTCGCTCGGTACCGAAAAAAAGGAAAGCTTTTTTACGTACAACGGGCGTGAAGCGATATGCGTAAAAATCTATAAAAAAACCGACGCGAGCCCGCTCGCCGTATCGAAAAAATTAATAAGAGAGATAGATCGGCTGCGCAATTCGTACGGCGGAAATTTTACGTTTAAAATCGTGTTCGATCTGTCGGACGAACTTACGGCATCGATACGAAATCTGTGCGTGTCGGCCGCACTCGGAGCCGTGATAACGGCGATCGTGCTGTTTTTGTTTTTGCGCACATTGCGTATATCGCTTTTGGCCGCGAGCGTTATGCCGCTTTCGATACTCTTTTCCGTATTCGTCCTCGCGCTGTGCGGCAAAACGGTCAACATTTTATCGGTGTCGGGCATAACGATCGGCATCGGCATGGTGATCGATCCGGCAGCCGTAGCGATAGAAAACGTATTGGAAAAACTGAAGCGGCAGCCGGATCTCTCCGCTGCGGAATCGATTGTCGACGGTGTAGCGGAAACATCTCTTTCCGCGTCCGGTTCCGCCGTAACGACTATAGCCGCCTTCGTTCCGTTTTTCTTTTTTCCCGGGCTCTTCGGCAAACTCTTTTCCGATATGGCACTCGCCGTCATCGCTTCGATCGCGTTTTCCTTTGTGCTTGCGATGACGTATATTCCCGCAGCGATGTCGCTGCAATCGAAAAAATTGATCGACAACTTCGCCGGAAGTTCGAAGCGAAGCTTCAAGCGGCAGCTGGGCATTGAACGCTCAACACGAATCGAATCATACGCCCGTGTACCTGCCATTTCGTGCGGCGAAAAACTCTACGGCGATTGTTTAAAAACGATATTCGAAAAAAAATATGCGATCCCCGTTTTGCTCGCCGCTTGCCTATGCGTCGGAACGCTGTGCGTACTGCTTTTGAAAAAAGAGCTGCTGCCGGTATCTCCGAGCGGTACGGTCGGCGCGACCGTACGTTACGGCACTTCGCCTTCGCTCGATGCGCTGTTTTCCGACGCGGATTTTATAAACCGTTCTTTGTCGGCGGAGGATTTTATCGATACGGTGTGCATATCGGGCGGCATAGAAAAAGACGATTACGAACAGCTCGCCGCTCCGGAAGCGAAAAAAGAAACGATGCGCATCACGTGCAGCGGGAAGAGTCCCGAAAAAATCGCGGCTGCTCTCGATGCGATTTTGCAAAATACGGATATGCGATATACGCTTGAAACGAGCCGCAATCTGCTCGAAGAGATGCTTGCTTCCGATGCGGCGCCTCTCATCGTGACCGCTTCTTCGCCCGAAGCGGCGGCGGAAACGGCGCTTGCCCTCTGCGATGAGCGGGATATCGCGCCGTACGATATTTTACAGGAAGCGGCGTTTATCCCCGACAGAAGCGCATGCGCACGGTTTGCCGTTTCCGCATCGCAGACTGCCGCAGCCGCTTACGCTGCCCTCGAAGGTGTCGAGTCGAACGCTTTTTATACGGGCGGACGAAAGATACCGCTTCGCGTGTCGTTTGCCGACGGGACCTTTACCGCCGTAGAACAGCTTATGCGTACGGGCGTCGTTGCAGGTAAAACCGATATACCGCTGTCTTCTCTCGGTACGGTCGAAGCGGTCGAAAACGAAAAGACGCTGTACCGTTGGAACAGAAAAGACGCAAAAAAAATAAGCGGCGTACCGAAAGAAAAATCAGTAAATTCCGGCGGCATCGTTTCGCTTCGCGATATGCAGATGAAAGAGTTTTTCAAAAGCGCGGCGGTGCTGCTTGCCGTCGTGTTTTTGCTGCTCTACTGCATTATGGGCGCTCAGTTCGAATCCTTCATTATTCCGCTGCTCATGTTCGTTTCCATACCGCCTGCTTTTGCCGGAGCCTTTGTGCTGCTTCTCTTGTGCAATCGCTCGCTCAATATACACAGCGTGATCGCCCTTGTCGTACTGTTCGGTACGGCCGTCAACAACGCGATCATTTTATACGAAAGTATAACAAGGCAAAATGATATCACGGAGCAAAGCGTCATCGCCGCAAGCGTCGTAAAACTCCGTCCGATTTTAATAACGACGCTGACGACCGTGTTCGCCGTCGTTCCCTTTGCCGTCGATCCGCTGCGAAAAAATCAGCAGTCGTCGATGGCGATTGCGATCGTCGGCGGGCTTATCGCATCGTTTGTTGTCGTGCTTGCCCTTATGCCGCCGCTGCTCTTTTCCGTTTTGAAAAGGAGGCGTTTGCCGTGACCTTACGTTCTTGGTATGAGCGACCGAAGCTCGCGTTTTTCGTATTCGCTGCCGTTACGGTTTGCCTTATCGCGTGTGCGCTCCGTATAGAGATCGGAGAATCGTACGACGGACGCTATACGGTGTTCAGCGTCGAGTTCGATTATTACGGAGTCGATGCCGACAAAATCGAACGGCTCGTAACGATCCCGCTCGAAGAAAAAATTTTACCGCTTGCCGGTCTCGTCGAACTCGACTCTTCTGCGGAAAACGGAAAATCGACGACGACGGCATATTTTAATAAAAAGGTCGATGCAAAAAACGTCTACCTTTCGATCGGAAACGTCGTCGATACTCTGTATGAGCTTCTTCCGCGCGATGTGCAAAAGCCGCGCATATACGCGTCCGACGCGCATTCCGGCAGCGTCCTGTGCGTCGCCTTTGAAAAAAAGGACGAGCGCACGCGCGAGACGATAGAATCGGCTTTAAAGAAAAAAATCGAAAGCGTGCGCGGCGTCTCCGAAGCGATCGTTACGGGCGGCGCACAAAACGAAGTGTTCGTATCCTTCGATCCGGAAAAAGCATCGAGCGCGATTCAAAATCCGTCCGACTTTTCGGCAACCGTGCGCGACGGCAACACGGCGAGTCCCGCGTGTACGATACGGACTTCGCGGTACAACAAATCGATCGTGTTCGACACGAAGCTGAAAAATCTCGACGATCTTCGCGCGCTTCCGATAAAGACGGGAGAAAATTATTCGACGCTCGGCTATGTGGCGGACGTAGAGATGCGGCCGCGGAGACAGGACGGGATCGTACGCATCGACGGGAAGGAGTGCATTGCGCTGAACGTCAAGTGTTCGTCGGACGGGAACAGCATCGCCGTTTCATCCGCGTGTAAGAAGATCCTTTCAGCCGCCGACCTGCAAGGCATCCCGTATACGATTTTATACGACACCGGCGGCGAACAGCTGAAACTCATCCGTTCGGTCGCCTTTGCGTTCGTACAGAGCTTTATCTGTGTCGCCGTCATCGTGCCGTTTTTTTACGAATCATTTTCGGCGGCCGTCCTTATTTTACTCCTGTTGATTGCCGACAGCGTATGGACGGTCGGGCTTTTGCAGCTTTTCGGATTTACGCTGAACCGCCGCACGATTGCGGGTATGTCGATCGCGCTCGGTCTCATTGCGGATTCGACGCTGATTATCGTCGCGTGCGCCGAAACGAGTCCGTCGAACGGCGTATTTTTTGATCGGGTCGGGCGGCTGCACGCGTCTCTCACGGCGGCGGGCTGTACGACGCTGCTTGCGGTGATCCCGCTTTTTTTTCTCGATGCCGTCGTACCCGGTACGAAAAATACGGCCGCCGCTATGAGCATAATGATTTCGACATCCGTCGTTTTGTCGGCGGTATTCGTTCCGTGCTGCATCCGCTGCGTACCGCAGGCAAGGCGAAAACGGATGCTGTATAAAAAAATCGAATCGCTGTATGTGCGCTTTTCGTACAGGACGGCGTTTTCGAGCATCGCTCACGACCGCGCCGTTTTTGTATTATATGCGTGCTGTGCGGCACTTCCGCCGCTGTTGTTTTTGATGAGCGGAAAAAATCTTTTACCCGACGAAAAAAGCCGCATCATCTTCGCCTCGGTCGATTACGAACCCGAGACGAGTGCGGCGTATATCGACGAAAATGTAGGGCGGCTTGCGCTGCGATTAAAAGAAGACTCAGGCGTTTCGTTTGTACGCACCGAAGCGAAGCGCGGTTCGGCGGATATCGAAATCGGCTGTGTGCGTGAGGCCGACGTCGGACGCGTTCGAAATCGTGCCGCATCTTCGGCGCATATCGTACCCGACGGATTTTTATACGTACCCGGTTTGCAAAAAAAGAGGCGGAAAAAATTCGCGCATTTTCGGATCGCCGCCTCGGGCGACGATTCAACACAGTGCAGGGTATATGCGGAACGGGCGGCAGCTGCGCTCGCTCCGTTAAAGCATATCGATTCCGTCGTACTCAATTTTAAAAAGGCGGAAAAAGAATACGCGTTTGTCCCCGATAAAACGATGCTTATCAAAAACGGATTGACCGTCGAGTCGATCGCATCGAATCTGCGCTGGCTCATGTTCGGTCCCGTTGCGGACAAGTGGCTGCAGGACGGCAGGGAATACGATATCCGTATCGCAGGAAAAAATCTGCAAAACGCCTCCCTTTCGCAGATACAAAACATTCATCTGCCGGTTCCGTCGGGCAGCATTGCGCTGACCGCGCTCGGCGAAATACGGCAGACGGAAAAAATTAATAAAATTTACAGAAAGGACGGAAGGCGGTGTGCGTATTTTACTGCGGAAGCGAACGGCTTGAGTACGAGCGAAGCGGCGACCTTTGTGCGCGACCGGCTCGCGGAGATCCCGCTTGAAAAAGGCTACAGCTTTTCGTTTGAACGGGATATCGCCGAACTGCGTACCGATTATACGCTTGCCGTCTCGGCTCTTGCGCTCTGCGTTGCGGGGATATTTATCCTGCTTGCGGCGCTGAACGAACGGCTGAAGCTGTCGGCGCTCATCGTCTCCGTCATTCCGGCGTCTTTTGTGCTGCCGCTTGTGATCCGCTTCGTATCGGGCTCACCGCTTGAACTCGGCGACCTTACGGGGATGGTCGTGCTGTCGGGGATCACCGTCAACAACGCGATCTATATAACGGAATCGAAAAAAAGCCGCATTGAATTTTGCATACGGGAAAAAGCGCGCAGCATCCTCGTCACGTCTTTCACGACGGCGGCCGGTGCCGTGCCGCTCTACCTGTTCGGCGGGGATTCATTTTCGAGAGGTCTTTCGTTTTTTATGATTTTCGGGATCGTCGATGCGCTCGTCGTATCGTTTGTATTGTTTCCGGGCTGTATGGCGCGGAGTTTAAAAAAATCACATTTCGGAGGTATGGTATGAATGAAAAATTAACAAGAGTGATGGCCGCCGTGCTCATGTTCGCGTACGGCGTGAGCATCGTTCCGGCACAGGAGATCGCATCCGGTCTCGCAACGGGAAAGATCCGCATCGATTATTATTTGAATCGTGCGGAAAAAGCCCGCGACGAAATCGAATGGAAGCGGATCGCCGACGAGGGTATGCTTACGGCGCTTTCGGCGTGGGAACATGCGATGACCGCGCTGAAAGAACAGGATGCCGATGCGTGGAGCGCTTCGCGTGAGGATGCGAAAGCGTATTATGAAAATACGATCGCAAAAAAATACGCGGACTGGATCTGTACACGCTATACGAGGGTGCACGAAAAAAAAGCGGCGTCGGAACTCGCTCTCAAGCTCAAAGAAAAAATGAATGATTTTGACACATCGCAGTATACGCTTGCCGAAGCGAGTGCGCTTTACGATGCGTGGCTTGCGGAAAGCCGGAACGTCATAGACCGGTACCTCGACGAATACGATGGGGGAGCTTCACGCGAAGCGATGCGGCGCGAAGCGAAAATGCTTTCGCAGATCGAAGGAAAGCGCTTTGTTACCCGTTTTATAAAAGATAAATATTCGCTAAAAGCGGAAAAAGCGAAAGAAGCTGCAGGTGCGATCGCGGACGATTTGACGAAAAAAACGTATGCGGAAACGGAACGGGACATGAACGAACTTTTCGCATCGCTTGAAAAGACGATCGCCTCTCCCATCGATAACGAAATTAACAAGGATGCGTTTTTGTCGCGCTTTAAAGAAGTATTTAACAAAGGGCTTGCAAAATGGGAAGATGCGGAACGAGAATTTTTACGCGACAGGCTTGCTTGGGAAAACGAAGCTCAGCAGACGTATGAAGAGAGCGAACGGATTTGGGAAGCGGCGAAAAAAACACTTTCCGATAAACGCGCCGAATGGGAAAAGAGCATCGATGCGCGTATCAAAAAACTTGAGCGGGAAATTGCGAAAAAAAACAAAGATTATGAAAATGAGATAAACGGTCTGCTTGAAAATTACAGAGCGGTGCTCGATGAAAGCGCCTCGTATCGATACGAGGCGGCGCAGATGCAGGAATCAGTATATAACAATATACGCGATATGTTTACTTCGTCGCAGGAAGGTATTGAAAATTGGAATGCGTTGTGGGGTTCCAAGTACAAAGGCGTGTATTCGTATTGGAAGACCGAAGATCGGAATAATATTTTATACAATATCGTAAGCGGAAAAAAAGATATAAGAACCGATGCCGATGCGTTGAAAATTATCCGCAGTAACGTATACGATTGGCAGGATAAATACATACGGCAGGTCGTACGGGAATACAATGCCGTCTTGCAGCAATACGTGTCCGAAATTCTGCAATTGCAAAATTCGATCAATGAAATTATAGAGTCATCCGATAAACTCGATTATACAAAATCAAAAGCATATAACGAAGGAGTTTTTGCGAATGCATCGTATATAGGTTTCGGAGGAATATTCGCTGCAATCCATAGAGACGGTTTTTTATCGCGATGTGATAAAATTGCTGCGCTGCAAAACTACTCCGATGAAGAAATAACAAAAACGCTTGGTGCGCTTATCGCTGCACAAAATGTAAAGAATTTGGAAATCGAGCTTCAGTCGTATGCAGGGATAAATGAATTTTCCTCAGACAAATCGACAGAAGCGTATATTGCGGATTTGAAAGAGCAGCTTGCGCTCCAGAAGGAAAAAACTGTCGGATATGATTTTACCGGCGACGATTATACGGCGCAGCTGAAAACCTATCTTACCGCATTGAAAAAATGCGACGACAGGCTGCGGCAAAACGATAATTTTGTCGTACTTGCCGATGCGCTTTCGGCAGGTGAAAATATCGTGGAGTGGTATCGTACGGTACGAAGTAATAAAATCCGCCTCGATGAAGCGGTGCAAAATCTCTTTCGACTTACCGATTTTGAAGGAAGCGGCTGCGGAGAAGCGGAGCTTGCACTGTTCAAAGCGAAAGCGCTCGCAAGTGCGGCCGAAGAAGAATATGAAATCGCAAAAGCGGTCGACGACTATGCATCGGTGACGGACGCTTCGCGCGAAGCGAAAGCGGAAACGGAAAGACGCTTACAGGAAGCGGAGCGCGCGTATAAAACCGCATACGATGCCTATCGCGTTTTATGCGGCGGGCTGACGAATGAAGACATAACGGCCGCGAAAAAAAAGCTGCAGCCGGCGTATGAGCGTGTTTTGCGCACGAAAGCGGCGCTTGAAAAAGCGAAAAACGAAAGCCTTTCAGCCGAGACACTGCAATCGTCGACGAAACAGGAAACCGCAGCGCGGATGATCCGCTCGCTCATCGAAACGTATCACGAAAAAAACGATGCTGTAGCGCAGGCTGCATACGAGTATTATATCACGCTGTTTTCGGAAAAAGAAGCGGAAGATTTTTCGAACATCGAAACGGACGAAGATCGGCAGCGTTACACGGCGGCAAAGGAAAGAGTAGCCGAAGCGATACGAAAAAACGGCGCCGCGCCCGCACGTGCCGAAAAAAAATCGTATGAAAAAATCATCGCGTACATCAAAGAATTGAACTCGCTTTCGACCGAACTCTCTCCCGGTGCCTTTGAAGCGCTTGGAGAATATATACAGGCATACTTGGATACGGAAGCGTATCGTTACGCTTTTCTCTCTGGCGGAGACGGAAGCGCGGAAGAGGCACAAGCCGAACGCTGCAGGAAACAGCTCGCACTGTATGAAGACAAAGACGATATCGAATCGCTCTCGGACGAAGAAACGAAAGCATTGTATACGCTTTCGCTTGAATATCGTTTTTTGCAAAACGTACTGAAATATGTAAAAACGACGGATATCGCTTGGAACGAAAAACTCTTGGAAATCGGTTATTTGAATTCGCCGATATTCGTTTCGCAGGAGGAAAAAGAAAAATCAAAAAACATATTGCTCGGTGCCCGTGCAGAAGAATTGAGTTTAAAAGAAAAAACGGTAAACGCGGTTTCGAGATTTTTTTCGGAAACGGATTACCGTATCGGAGAAAACGATTCCGAAACATCGGGCAAAATGCTTGCGCAGGCGGCTGAAAAAAAAGACGAGCTGATACAAAAACTCGATGCGTATGCGGAATTGTTTTTACGGACGGACACCGAAAATATCCGCCGCAGCATTGTCGAAGGTTTGGAAAAGACGAGCGCACTGCAGGCCGAAGCGGATGCGGCAAGCGAAGCTTATGAAGAAATACTTCGAGAATTGAGAACTGCGGAAAATGCATATACGAAAAAAACGGACGAATGCAATGCCGCCTATACGGCACTTGAAAAACTTCGCGTAGCCAAGCGTTGTGCGCAGGCGGTTTACGATTGGGCGTCGAGTGTCTATCTCGAAACTATCGGAACCAATACCGATGAACGATATGTAACACCGAAAGAAAAACGTTCCGAAGCCGCGTATGCAAAAGAACGGGCGCAGCTTTCGGTGACTGTATTGGAAAATTTGATTGCAGATAAGCGTTCCGGAAATGACATACTTGCGGAGAGCGAAGAGCTTGCAGCGTATAAAAAGGCCGATCGAGCATATTATGAAAGTCTCTTCATCCGTCATGAATTGTACGCACTCGGCCGAGAAAGAGAGAAAGCGCTTGCCGATGCGGAGATCGCAGAACGCGATGCGCTTGCGGCGCTGAGCATACCCCACGACTATCCGGGGGAAGAATCGCTCGTACACATCACACAAAACGACGACGGCAGCAGGAATTACGCGCTGACGCAAAAAGTCGTCGCAGAATATAAAAGCGAAACGTATTATGAAACGGATGCCGAGGGTGAAGAAATCAAGAAAACCAGAACGGTGGTCGAATATAATGTACGTCCGACCGAATATGAGGGACAGGATAACAGCGACGAGCAAAAAAATTATTTTAACGACAGCGACGGCGCCGTCATGCAAACCGTGACACAGGGAACGATTAAACGGACTGCGGCGGAAAAGGAAGCGGCGGAATGGCTCAGTTCCGTTTGGAAACGCGGACACGGATATGCCGAAAACGTAGTACTTGCCGCGATGTATTTGCAGTACAGGTGCAGCGGCGGAAAAATAAAAAGTCTGCATTCCGATGCATGGCGGACTTTTCATATGTCGAATGTCGAGGGCGGACATGGGATCAATGTATATGAAAGGTATGCGTCATATCGCGAACAGGCTTTACGCCAAGCATACTATGCGGTTATGAGCGCAGGCGGAGAGAGCGATATCGCAAAGTGCATTTTATTCAGAAACAACGGTAATATACTCGGCGCTGAAATCGAATCGTTTGAAGTGAATGTTTTAAAAGCCCGTACGCTCGATTGGCTTGCCGATGAGATGGATCAGATAAAACGCAGGAACACGCATTTAAAATGGCTCTTTTGGGGCGCATTTAAATTTACTACGAAAAAAGGACAGTATGCGGAAGCACTTGCCGATAAGTGCAGAGCATACATGAATAACGCGGCGTTTGCCGCATATAAGGTAAAAGAAAAAATTCAGCGCGCAGTCGATACGCTTACAAAAACACAACGCACTCGGACAACAGCGACAAACGAATATGTCGAGCTGTTCGACGACAGCGTTCGAAACGGAAAGACCGCCGCCGTGCATTTACGGAATATATTGTATAAGAGCGGTACCGTATCCGGTAAAATGCTCGACGATCTCGTCGAGACAGCAGATGATACGCGAACCTATTCGACGGTGTTTGAATTCATCGACAAGACGGCAAATGCATATAAAACGAAGAGTGGCGAAACCGCCGATGCGCTTGCGGCAAAACGTTCGGCTTTTTCGGAAAAGCAAAAAACTGCTTCGGCGGAATACGATGCGTATACCGAAAAAAGCAAAACGCTTGACGAAGTAACGAAAAATGAATTGCACAAGCTCGCACTCGAATCGGCGGATACGGCAGCAAGTATCGAAGAACGTAAAAAATCTGCGGAAAAATATGACGCCTTGGCGGCGAAAAAATTCGGCATTACCGATGAGGAGAAACGCAGATTTGCGGACTACGCGGAAAAAACATGGGGGCACGGTACCTATGATACCGTACGCTTTATGGAAAGTATGGGCGACTATTACGGAGCATACTATACCGGAAACAGCCTCAGCAATATCTCTCGACCGACGGAAAATTATGATATATACATACAATCCCGCCTGTTGGATTTTTTCAAAACGGGTATGGATATTAAAAATGACGTGTTGCATGAGATGTATAGAAGTTCATTGACGAAAAATCTGAATGCGGCAAAAAAAGAACATGCCGATGCTCTCGGACGGCTTAATGATATCGCACTCCTTTCGGCATCGGAGTGGACAAAAGCGCAGGAAAAAATGAACGTACAGTACAATACGTGGAAACGCGAATTTCTGCAGGAATATAAAGTAAATCAAAGTGAATGGGAAGCGAATTACAATGTTTTTTTGACGCAAAAGCAGGACTGGATAAACGGAATGTATCTCGATGCGGCGGCGGAAACCGAATTGCGTCAGGATGCGGGGGAACGCGAAGCTGCCGAAAAACTTACGGAAGCACGAAGCGCCGCGCGGAGAACGCTCCCGAAAGCGATCATCGACGGTGAAAAATATACACAAGCGCTCCTCGGCGAAACGCTCTTGGCTGCCTTCGAAAAAGAAAGCGGCGCCGTACAAAATCGCATTTCATCCGTTGCCTTTGCTGCAAGCGTGTATAAGCCCTTATCGTCGGATATCGAAATCGCGTATCGGGCGGCCGAAGTCCTCGACGCGACGAACAGAGATTTGCAGGAGAGCGCCATCCGTATTGCGGCGCAGCAGGCGGAACAAAATCTTGCGGCAACCCGTGATCGGTATTATGCGCTTGTGCAGTCGCAAAATGAAAACCTTGAAGAATATGTGTTCGATACTGTCCGCGACTTAGGGTATACGGTAAGCGGAAAAATTATTAAGCGGCGCGCGGTCATCGATTCGAATTTTTGGGAAGTTACGCATAAAACGCAGACGGTACATCCGTATGAATGGTATGTGACGACGGCACCGGACACCGGCATAGATGCGAAAGCGCTTACCCGAGCGGATAGAAATACCGTCGATTATTTGATGGCATTCGCACATGAAAATCTTTCGTCGTGGTATGAACGCGTATTCGGTAAGGGCGGTGAATTCGAAAAACACAGAGGAGAAGCGCCGGTGTTTAAAAGCGGCGGCGACTTGAATATAAAAAAGGGGCGACAGGAAAATATTAAAGAACAAGGCAGCGGTGAAATAGGCCTTGTCATGCTCGACGTATTATGGAATGATATAGAGGAGAGTTACGGATGGGCCGAACTTGCCAAGCCCGCATGGGATCAAAAGCTGTGGAGCGGAACTGCGTTTTTCGGTATGGAACCGCCGACGCTGCGTTCGACCGCAACAATTGCCGCCGCTGTTGTCGCTACTGTCGTAAGCGCCGTATGCACATGGGGTACTGCAGCACCGGTAGTCGCGGCTCTGTGTTCCGTTGCGGTTGCAAGTACGATAACGATGAGCAACGAACTGTTGTTCGCGGCGCTCGATTTGAGCGGCGGCTATAAAACGGTCGAAGAGATCGGAAAGAGCCTTGCAATGAGTGCTGTTACAAACGCGGTGAGCATGGCCGGCGGAGCCGCAGGAGCGGGAGCAGGATTGCTGGGCGGTTTTGCGGGAGCGGCATTGAAGACGGGAATCGGCGTGTCCGGCGGACTCACGGGAAAATTCCTTGCCGGCGGGATCGCATCCGGTTGGAATTGGAGCGAGATGGGAAAACAGTGGGACGACTGGGATGATTGGAAAGGGACGGTCATAGATACGGCCGGAAGTGCGGTGACAAACAGCATGGAAACGGCGATGCTCGGAAATACGATCACGAAAGACGGCAGAATAAGCGGCTACACGAAAGCGACCGGACTCAACAGCGCTCAGATCGGACAGATCAAAACGTTTGCCGGAACGGCAGGCAACCTCACTGCAAATACAATAGAACTCGGCATAAACGGCGAAACGACAATAAACATATTGAATACGAGCGACTTGTTAATGAATACGAAACTTGCAGGAGCATCGAACGGATTGCTTGCGCTGACATTCGGAAAAAACGGTACTCATGCGGTAATAAGTACGGCAGGGCGCAATTACAATATTGCAGAAATAACGAATACGATCGGCGGTATGAAAACGGCAGGCATCGCTCTTCGGACAAATGCATATGAACGGAAAAACGGAGCGGGTACCGGAACGGCGCTTCGCACTCAGTACGGATTCGGAGACGGAAGAGCGCAGCAGCAAGCGGATGATATTCTGCACAACAGAGCCGAGCTGATACAGGATGACGGTACCGTAACGACCGGAGGCCGCGCAAAGACTGTGTTTGACGGCAAACGAAAAATATCTCTCAACAGTAAGACTTTCGACGGAACGGTCGAAAGCGCGCTCGCAATGGGCATAGCGCTGCAACATGAAGCGTACCGCGACGGGATTACCGAATCGAGTGCGGCACAACAAGCGGAGACGATGCAGTCGGTATACAAACACACGGAGATGGCGCTTCGGATGGCAAGCGACGGTATGGTCGACAAAATGATGGACGGCGTATTGTCGCGGATGCCCGAGCTGAAAAGCGATATCGGAAACTACAATCGATATATGTTTGCGATGGCGCGAGCCGAAGGAGACGAGGCGAAACAGAGGGAAGCGTACGAGCAGTATGCAGCGTATATCGATGCGGCGTATGATTCGAGCGGGGATTATTGGAAGCTGAAAATGAACGGTACGATAGAAGCCGAGTACGATAAAAATGGAAAGCTTATACGGGACCTTAACGTTGAGTATCTCGATGAAAGAGGAAACCTGAAAACCCGGACACAGATACGTGACGATACAGGTTCTGCAAGCCGTTCGTTGGCACGCTATATAGGAGAAGCGAGGGCACGTGTACTCGTAGGAAAATCGTTCAATAATCTGTCTACATATGATACACAAACATTAAAGGACATTTTCGGATTGACGGATAGTGAAATAACGGCTCTTCGACATGACCATGAGATGAAAACTATAAATTTCGATTCATTAACTGCAGAGAAAAAAGAACGGCTTCTCGGAGAAGCGCTGATGAAAAAATATAATATGACCTGGCAGAATAATACGTGGATAGAAAATAAAAAGTTTTCATTGACGATGAGTGATATAAAAGATCTGGGACAGATAGTGATACATAAAAATGCGGATGGAAGCTATGAACGATTTGCTATCAGCGGTGTTGTGGATAGAAATCCGAATAGTTATAAATCTGTACGAAAGCAGAAAGGTATTATAGATTATCAAGGTTTGGATAGTATCACGCTCTTTAAGAAAGATCTAGATGGAAATATTCTTGAGCAGTTTACGACAATAGGCTGGCAGACGGTAGCTAATGGGTATGCGGAAGATATGATTTCAGATAATCCCCAAAGAGCATATAAAGCAGAAGATGTGTATAGGGGCGCGACAATAGATATTAATCGTGATTTTTATATGCGTGCGGGGAATTTTATTCATACACACTATAAGGGGCCCATATTTGTTTTGAATAGAGGATATCAGGAAAATGGTTCCTACTTAGATACAGACGGAGGAGGAAACTATAGAAATCTGGTACACAGTGATTACAATTTGAAAACAAAAAAGATTGGAATTTCTTCCTATGGTAAGGTTTCCGCAGGGTGTTTTATAAATGATTATCAAACCATAAACTATATACA
>NZ_JAFEVM010000032.1:0-31634 GCF_016901105.1 Treponema sp. Marseille-Q4523
GCTTGCTCTCGCTTGATTCGGGAGACTTTTTTATCTCCGCATGCGTCTTGCTTTCTTTCCTTCCCTCTACCTGTCAAACAGCGCACCCGTGATTTGCGCGGGTAGCTTGTAATTTACTACTTTTCTCCCCTCCCTGTCAAGTACCTCCCCCTCCCTTTTTCAAACTTTTTTCTCCACCGTATATGCGGTTTGGAATAAGGACTGCCCCATTCGGCAGGCAGCTCAAAAAACTCGTATCCAGCAATTTTTTTTCGCACAAGATGAATTTTATTTGACACAGTACCGTCCGCGCGTATGCCTTCCGCATAAACGCAAGCGTGTTCCGATTTACTTTATTTTCGCCAACTGCTAAAATAGCTCTATGATTTTTTCAGCGACCGAAATCGAACAGACTGTCAATATGTTTATGCGGCAAAAGCTCGACATCCGCGCGATCACAATGGGCATTTCGCTGCGGGACTGCATTTCAGACGACGGCAAAAAATGCCGAAACCGCATCTACGATAAAATTATGAAGCGAGCGGGGAACCTCGTCAAAGTCGGCCGCGAAATCGAAGCGGAATTCGGAGTGCCTATCATTAACAAACGTATTGCGGTCACGCCGATCGCACTTATCGCGGAAGCGAGCGGCGAAGGAAATTACGTCGCGTGGGCGGAAACGCTCGACAAAGCGGCAAAAGAGCTCGGCGTCGATTTTGCCGGCGGTTTTTCCGCGCTTGTACAAAAGGGCATCACTGCAGGAGACGCCGTCCTTATCGATTCGATTCCCGCGGCTCTTGCATGCACCGAACGGGTGTGCTCGTCGGTCAATCTCGGCTCGACGAAGAGCGGCATCAATATGGACGCCGTAAAGCTCATGGGACAAATCGTCAAAAAAACGGCAGAGCGCACGAAAGAAAAAGACGGCATCGGCTGCGCGAAGCTCGTCGTGTTCTGCAACGCCCCGGAAGACAATCCGTTTATGGCGGGCGCCTTTCACGGACCGGGAGAAGGGGACGCCGTACTGAGCGTCGGGGTTTCGGGCCCGGGCGTTATCCTCGCCGCCGCAAAAGAATACAAAGAAAAGCCGATCGACGAACTTGCCGACGGTATCAAAAAAACGGCGTTCAAAGTTTCGCGCATGGGACAGCTTGTCGGAACGGAAGCGGCACATCGCCTCGGTGTCGAATTCGGCATCCTCGATCTGTCGCTTGCGCCGACTCCCGCCGTCGGAGATTCGGTCGCGCGCATCCTCGAAGAATGCGGCCTTGAAAGCGCGGGCGCTCCCGGTACGACGGCTGCCCTCGCGATGCTCACCGATATGGTAAAAAAAGGCGGCGTTATGGCGAGCACGAAAGTCGGCGGTCTTTCGGGCGCCTTCATTCCCGTGTCGGAAGACGAGGGGATGATCCGCGCGGTAAAAGAGCACTCTATCACGCTCGAAAAACTCGAAGCGATGACGACGGTGTGTTCGGTCGGCCTCGACATGATAGCGATCCCCGGCGACACGGAAGCGTCTACGATCAGCGGTATCATCGCGGATGAACTGGCGATCGGCATGGTCAACAACAAAACGACCGCGGTGCGCGTCATCCCCGTTCCCGGAAAAACGACGGGCGATTGGGCGGAGTTCGGCGGTCTCTTAGGCGGCGCACCCGTTATGGCGGTGAACACGTTCGGCTGTAAAGAATTCATCGAGCGCGGCGGACGCATTCCCCCGCCCATTCACAGCTTCAGAAATTAACAGGTCGAAGGTTTAAATTGAACGTCTGAAATTGCGCCGTTCAATTTAACTTCGAGTTTCGGACGAAGCCGAAACATCGCTTATTAACCGTGCGCGCTCGCGCACCAATTCAACAGTCTCCAAAATTGATATTGTGTTCGACTGTTGAATTTTAAGGAACGTCGAGTTTTAGGAAACTCGAAATTGAAATTAATAATTTACAAGAGTCGCCGTTTATTGATATGCGAAAAAATCGGAAGGTATCGTCATGCGCTTTATTCCGGTCGATGAAAAAAAGAAAGCGGAAACGCTCGCCTTCCTCGCAAAGCACGAGCGCTTTTGCGTATCGCTTGTAGAACATATACGGCTCGGAGGGAGCGAAAGCTTTACAGTCGAAAGCGATGCGCGCGAAACGCTCGGCATCATAAGCGTCAAAAGCAGAATGCTCCTGTGCATTCCGAATGCGCGCTCTTTGCAAAACGACGGGGATTTTTACACCTCCCTCAAAGCTTTTTTGTCGGATAAAAAAATCTCATGCGTAAACGGAGAAGCGGACGCATCGCACCTTATCATGAACATCCTTGCCGAAATCGGCCGAATGCCGCTGCATGTAAACGAATACGCATTGATGACGTTTTCCGAAGCAGCGCTAAAAAAAATCCAAGCAAAAGACAAACGGCATGCAGCGGTACCGGAAGAGCCGCAAATGTGCGGTATGCGTACGGAGTGCGCTGCGGCAGATCCGATTTCGGAAAATACGGCGGCAACCGATGAAAAAGCGTGTTGTGAAAAATTTAAAATAGTCCGATGCGGTATAAGGGATGCCGACGCGCTCATGCCGCTGCAGCTCGCATACGAAGCCGAAGAAGTGCTGCCGCCCTGCAGGACGCAAAATCCCGCCGTCACCCGAAAAAATCTCGAACGCATTTTAAAAACCGAATATGTCGTTGCGCTGCAAAACTCACGCGGCGAGCCGGCCGCAAAAGCGAACACGAACGCCGTCGGCATCCGCTGGGCGCAGATAGGCGGAGTGTACACCGCTCCCGATTTCAGAAGAAAGGGATGCGCATCGCTCCTCGTCGAAACACTCGCCGAAAAAATCGTCGCATCGAAGCGCCTTCCCGTACTCTACGCACGGAACGGAAACGAGGGCGCACAAAAAGCGTACGCGGCGCTCGGCTTTAGGAAAACGGGCGGTTTTACGATCGCGTATTATTAACTCGAATGCGGGCTCTTGAAAGTATGACCCGATAAAGTTGCGCTTCCGGCGAGCACTTCGTTCACCGACTCAGCCGCTTCGACAGTATGACAAAAACAGTCCGATTTGTCGCAATCCGTTTCGGCGTTGACATATCGTCCTTTCGACTTTACTATAACGGTAGTATCGGTGTACCGTGCCGAAGTTCAGTATCAGGAGACTTTCATGGGAATACCCCTCGCAGAAAAATGTAAAAAATATTTTGCCGAACTTACGGAAGCATCGCGCGCTGCGGCAAAGATCGACGAAGAAAACGTATATCAGGAAGCGAATCCTCTGACGCGGAAAATCATGGATGAACTCTTGTCGGATGTTATGCTGCCCGACTCGGAAATCGTCGATATCGAAAACTTCAAAGCGTTTTATCGCGCGATAACCGAAGAAGGTAAAAGCGGTCTCATTTTGATGGAACACTATACGAACCTCGATTTGCCTGAAATATGTTATCTGCTGGAAAAGGAGGGCGAAGACTGGGCAAAAGATTTGTCGAAGCGGATCGTCGCCGTCGCCGGCATGAAACTCAACGAAGAAAGCCCGATCGTGCGCGCATGGGCGGAAGGCTTTACGAGGGTGGTCATCTATCCGACGCGCAGTCTCGACAAGCTCGAAGCGAATGCGCAGTCGGAAGCGAAAATCGAAGAAGAAAAAAAACGTGCGCGGAAAATCAATTTGGCGGCGATGCACGCTATGGACGACTGCAAAAAAAGGGGACAGGCGATCCTCGTGTTTCCGAGCGGCACGCGCTACAGACCGGGCAAGCCCGAAACGAAACGCGGTCTTCGCGAAATCGACAGCTATCTGCGCCTCTTTGACGTCATGATCCTCGTATCGATCAACGGCAACTGTCTCCGCATCAATCCGGAAGCTCCGGACAATATGATGATGGATCTCGTCGAAAACGATACGATCACGCTGTCGGCTTCTCCTGTCATCGGCTGCAAACAGTTCCGTCGCGACGTCCTTGCAAGTTTACCCGAAACGGAAGAAGATGCAAAGCAAAAGATCGTCGACCGCGTCATGGCGATTTTGGAAGAGCAGCACGAAGCGGCGGAAGCACGGCGGAAATAAAGCACTCATCACACGTGTACGCCGATGAAGCACAGCGAGGAAAACGCGATGTCATCAATTCTTCTTGGCTGAGACCGGTCGCTTGCGCTATGTTCTCAATCGACATTCCTAAATCTGTTAAGTTCTTTGCCGTTTCAAGCTTTGTTTGGTATGCTCCACCGGAAAAGCCTTGCAGGATCTCCTCTCCGTTCCGGTCTTGATATCTTCCGATTTCTACCCGCCCCTTGCATTTTTGACTCCGTTAAAACGTCGGTCGTTTTCCTAGAACATCCAGCCGACGGAAAACTGCGGTTGAAACATATACTTCGGCAAACCGTCTCTGAACACGAAAAAGTGATCGACATTGAGTTCAAGATACATCTTTTTATAGACAAAGACTTGTAGCGCCGTTCCCGCATCCATATCCAATCCCCAGTACCAATACGCGGGACTTTCTACGCTGCCGCCGGCAAACGAAAATTTGCTCTGCATCAAAAATACGGCGCCCGCTCCGGCGTGTATGTCGAGATTCAAACGGTGCTTGATGATCGGGTACACGTATGCCGCGTTGACATGGGTCAGCATGAGCGCACCGTCGAGCGTATAATCGTCCAACTCCTTGCGCATCATCGCCGCACTGTAATTCAGGTTAAACCCGAAGTGACCGTATGTCCTTTTAAACGGCAACAGGGTAAGGCGAAAGACGCCGCCCAGAGGAGCGACGCTGCGGTCATAATACGTCTTGAACACGCTCTCTCCCGTAAAGCCCGTAAACGCGTAGCCGAGCGAAACGTACGTATCCACCGGCTTTTGGAAGCGGAACGTTACGTCTTCGCTCTTGGCGGTAAGACCGCTTTTATCGCGCGCAACAAAGACGTAAGTACCCGGCTGGAATCTGTTCGTATTCAATTCGAAGCGCGCTTTTTTGCCGTCCTTCGATACTTCCGCAGGCTCGAGCCTTATCGTTCCGCCGCCTGCCTTTTCAAACACGAAAACGGTATCGTCGAAAAAATTACCGCCCGTAACGGTAAATCTTCCGTCGAAAAATTCATCGAGGTAAATGAGACGCGGCGTCACGGATTCGACTTCCGGCTGATATGCGATCAGTATATCGAAATTGCGATACGCGCTCGCCGCTTCCTTTTGTTCGAGCAGGTTGATGACAGTCACTTTATAGCGGTAGTTTCCCGGCGGCAACGACACGTCGATAAAATTATCCTGTACGATTTTTTTGTCGATCGCGCGCCAAGCGCCCGACGCATCCCTTTGCTCGAGCTCGAATTCAAAGCCGAATATGTCGTCGATCGCTTCCCACGAAAGGCGCTGATAGAGCACCGCGCCCTCCTCTCCTTCTTGTATAAAATAGTGCATGGAGGGATCGGCTCGACCGCCTCTGTTTTGCGCGGCGAGCGGCAAGAGCGAAAGCAGACACAAAAGCGTCGCGGTACATCGCTTATTTCCCATAGAGCACTCCCGGCGCATCCGTTTCCACCGATGCCGCTTTCGGCAATTCGATGACGAAGCGGCGACTCGAAACGATGCCTTTCTGAAAGAGCAAACCGTCTTTCAGCCGCCGCTCGGGCTCAACTTCCGCGTAAAAAATTCCGCGCGACAGCCGTGAAAGATCACCGAACTCGAATGCGCAGTTGCCGTCCGCACGAGAAGAAGCCGCGTCGGTCAATTCGCTCTCGAAAATCTTTTGCTTTTTTTCGTTGTAGAGCCTGATCACGTAGTGCGTCGCTTCTCCGTTCTTTTTCCAGCGGAACACGATACTCCGATTCGATTTGAAAAAACTTGCGCCGAGCGTTTCCCCGTCGGAAGGAAATACGAACGCGACCCTTTCGAGCGGCGGTATGGGCAAAACGGTAAAGCCGCTGTCCTGCAGCGACGATATGTCGAATCCGTCCCTTGTCGATGCGATGACCCTCCACCGATAGTTTCCCGCAGTGAGGGGCGGAAGCTTTACGGAAAAAGAAGGATCGGAAACGGAAAGCACGCTCCCCCGCTGTCCCGCCTTTTCGAGTACGAGCCGGCTCTTTACGGGCTTTTCGACGGAAGACCACTGCAGGCGGCCGGGGTTCAGCGCCGCATCCACGCCCCCGATCCTCGCGTTGTGCACGGGCGACACGAGTTCTACCGGTCGCAAGTGCTTGAGCATAAACGCTTTATCGGCAGCATAACTGTAACGTCTGCTCGATGTCAGCGTCGAAGAGGCAAAGCCCTGTACGCTCATTATATAATCGCCGTCCTGTATCGACTGCAGCGCCATCTCCACGCCCGTATCGGTGATGTACAGATTTTCGTACAGCGGTTCGGAATCCAAACCGGGCTTCGTGATCTTCACCTGATAATAATCGGCGCCCGGAACGGCCGTCCACGCAAAGGTATTCTTTTTTTGCGGATGAATGACGACGACCTCTCCGATGCCGACGAGTTCGGGCGGAGGAAGCGCAGGCGCTATCGTCAATCGTTTCGGCGGCGTTTCAAGCGCTTCGAATTCGCTTTTGACCGACACACGCCAAAAGTAATCGCCCTGCGGCAAAACCATGCCGTCTATTCCGGAACCCTGCGCTTTTACGTCGAGTACGGGCGAAGAAAAATCATTCGAAGCGGACACTTGAAAGCGCTGCTCTCCTTCCAAATTCGTCTTCCACGTAAAGCGTGTATCGAGGCACAGCGTATCGGCCAAAACGTAATTGTCCGGAGGAAAGAGCGAGCGCAGAACGACTTCGCTGTCGCGGCTCCGAAATACCGAAGGCACGCTCGACGTCAAATGCTCGCCGCGTTTATCCAGCCCTTCCACCGTCCAATAGTATGTCCCGTTCGGAAGCGTTTTCGCGGCATTTTTCAATTCATAATAATTGATATCGCTTGTCCGCTCGACGACCGCGTCGCGCATCGATTCGCTTTTTGCGACGACGAGCCGATATTTTGCCGCTTCGTTTACATTTTTCCACGAAAAGGCGACGCTTTTTCCTTCCGCCGTATCCGCGATCGCACCCGGAGAAATCAGTTTGATGGGAGGAAGTTCTTTTTGCTTTTCGATCGAAAACGCCGACACCTCCGACGGTTTTGCCGACAGGCTTTCATCGGTGATATAATTCGGCGTCACCCGCCAATACCACACCCCTTCGTGCAGATTCGGCAGCGTTACCGTCTCCCCGCTCACTTGTTTGACCACCGCGGGATTTCGCATATCGGGATTGTCGGCGGCTTCGATCGTGTACGACGAAGAGACATCGTTGCCCTTCCATAAAAAACGCACTGCAGGGATCATCTCTTTGTACGCAAAGCGCCGATCGGGCGCGGGTTCGAAAAGAACGGGTGGAGGAGCGTCCAAAACGGTAAACTTTCCGGAATCCGCCGACGCATCACGCGCTCCTTTGTCTGCCGCATAGATCCGCCAATACACGGTTCCCGCTTCTTCTTCGAGCGTCACCTCTTTCAATCCCTTGACCGAAAGCCTGTTCGCTTTTGCAAAATCGCGGCTCCGGGACGTTTCCAAAACGAGTTCGGTATCGTCGGAAAAAGAACTGCTCCACGCAAACGATACCGGAAGTACGTGTTTATATTGATTGATAAGCCTTGCTCCGGACGCGGGGCGTATCATGGACACTGCGGCATTGTTTCCCGCCTGGATGACGTCTCCCTCTGAAAGCACGGTCGGCTGTACGGCAGTCCGAGCGACGCTTCGCCCTGCACGCGCATCGGTCGCTCCCTCTTCGACCGTCGTCATGGCGGCGGCCCCTTTTTCGACGGTCAAACGAAGCGCGCCGCCGGCATTTTCTCCCCGCGGGGCGCTTTCGCGTTCGGCTTCTCTTCCGGCTCCGGCGATGCCTGCCTGAGCTGCGCTTGCATCCGGCGAAGATAAAACGCTTCCCGCCTCTTTTTCCGCGCTTTCGAATTTCTGTACGTGCAGCACGGAATCTTTTTCGACGGCGACGGAAACGTTGTCCGCTTTCACCGCAACTTTCGAACCGACCGTCTGTACTGAAACGTTGCCTTCAGCGATCTGTACGTCGGTTTCGTCTTTTTGCGCCTGTTTGAAAATCTGGATCATCGTGTTCGCGCCGACGTTTATCACGTTTTGATCGGGAAAATAGATCGTCGCTTCCGACGCGGGCGCGGTACGGATGATGTCGCCGTTATACACGGGAGAATACTGCACCGGCCTGTCCCACACGGAACGGTCGAGAAATTTGCGCTGCACGCTTTTGTATTTATACGAAACGGAGGCGACCGGCACTTTATCGGTACGCTCGATCGTCTTATTTAAATTATTAAAAAATAAAAACGCGGTATAGCCGATAACGGACAAGGAAAAGAGCACAACGAAGATGTCCTGCAATACGGCCGATACGGACTCACGACTGTATTTTATATTTCTTTTCGTCTTCATTGAGATTTACCTTTGCAAAATCGGGAGTCGGAATTCCGAGCGCCTGTCTGATCTGTGCAAGCGACTTCGGGCCTTTCGCACCTGCACCGGGTATGCCGTCTTCGGCAGGCATATTGATGACGGCGAACATGCGAAGCGGCTTTTCTTTGCCTTTGACGGTAACCGACGGCATCTCTTCGACGAGCACGCTGTCGTGCACGAGCGCATACGTGTATTCGGTGATGAGGATGTCCGTACCGAGCGGCTTATTGAGCGCTTCCGTACGGGAGGCAAGGTTGACGGCGTCTCCTATGACAGTGTATTCCATGCGTTGCGTCGAGCCGATTTGACCTGCGACAACGGGACCGGAATTGATACCGCAGCCGATGCGGATGACCGGCTTTTTGTCGCCGCCTCGTCCGCGGTTAAAGATCATGAGCGCCGCCCTCATGCGGAGCGCCGCACGGATGCAATTGAGCGCGTCTTCTTTCGGACTTCCGGCAGACGTCGGAGCGCCCCACACGCACATGATCGCATCTCCGATAAATTTATCGACGACGCCGTGCGTCGCGTTGACGCATTCGACCATCGATGTCATATATTCGTTCAAGAATTCGACGACTTCCGCCGGTGTGAGCTTTTCGGAAATTGCGGTAAACGAACGGATGTCGGAAAAGAAAATCGTCGTCTCCTTCGTTTCACCTCCGAGTGCAAGCTCACCGCGCATGGCAAGCTCGGCGATTTCTTTGTTGATAAAACGGCCGAAGGAATCTTTGAGCCTCTCGCGCTCCGCAAGCCCCTTGCCCATCTTTACAAAGCTCGACGTCAAAAGTCCGATTTCGTCCTTCGTCTTCGGCTTCAAATCGAGTTCGAATTCTCCCTGCTCGATCTGCTCTGCGGCGCGTGCGAGCGTTTTTACCGGACGGCTGATCGACTTGGAAAAAAACCAAATGAACATGACCGAGAGGAACAGAACGATGATACTCAAATAGATGTTGCGCTTCGTCGTTTCAGCCACCGGCTGCAAAAGCACGGCGGCATCCGCGGTCGTCAAAACGGCAAGCTCTCCGAAAGAAAGGCGGCGGTACGATCCGAAATATTTTTTCCCCGCATCGTCGGTGACGAGCAACTGCCGATTCGTGTCGCCGTTTTCGAGCATCGCGGCAAAGAGCGGAAAGTTACCGACATTCGCGCCGTTCTTTACCAAATTGAAATCGGGATGGATCAATATATCGCCCTCTCCGTTCACCAAATACGTCGTCTGCAGCGTACCTGCGCCGAAGCTGTCGGAGAGTTTTTCGGCGGAAAAGAAAACCGCCAAACCCTGTCGTAAACCTTTTTCGGTGTACGGCCAACACAGCACGAGCATCGGGATATCGAATACGGGAGATGCGTTTATAACGCAGGTGATGCCGCGCTCAGCCTGCACCATCGCATCGCGAGACTGCTCCAAAAACGCATCCACGAGCGACGGATCCAATTCATTCGATAAAAAGAACGGCGTACTCAAAAGCTTTCGCTCCAAGCCGCCTGCACGCCTCGAATCGGTGACCAAAACGGCGGCAACCGACGGATTACGCTCAAAATAAAAATCCGACGCTTCCTTCGCAAAGGAACTCGCGCTCCCCGTTCTGTTTAAAATATCCAACAGCAAAAACGCATTCGCGCGCAGCGACGACAGATCCTTTTCCGCCAAACTCGCAGCCTGTGCGTTCACGGTACGATTGTTTTCTTCCGCGCTGATCCTGACATCCTGCCCGCCGAACCACGTAACCAGGAGGGTAATGACACCGAGCGATAAAATCGTCAGCACCGAAATGATGACGACGAGCTTCGCTCCGATTGAAAATTTGACGTATTGTCGACTATCGTCTTTCTCCGCTTCATTCATAATAACAATGATACAGTAAATTCCCTGAAAGCGCAATTATGAATTTGTAATGCTTTATCAATTGGTAATTTGTAATGGGTAATTGGCTTCCAGCCGGACATCAATTACCCATTATCAATTACCCATTATTTTTACGGCGTCTTTAGTGTCCCGTCGCTGTCTACCGACCAAGTTTGAGTGCCTTTCGGTGTTACGGTGAACTTATTCGTATAAGCCCCTACCGATGAGCCGTCCGACATCCATACTACAATATAGCCAGATACATAGTCCCGCGGAGTAATACAGGCAACCTTCGATTCCGTTATAGGCTTGCCTTTATCGATTTTTATGCGGGCAGGCGAGCCGCTGTCACTGTTTTCTTTTAAATACACATCATTGCCGTCTTTTAGGGTACCGTCGCTTCCCCAGTCCCCGACACAGGCTTTACCGCCCATGATAAAGTAACCGTCTTGGTTGCCCGTCCCACCGGAAGAGGCTGCTACATAAACGCCTTTTCCCACATTGCTTGTATTATTTTTAATTGTACCGCCATGCATCTTAAATGTACTGTTCATATCTACATACACACCGCCGCCGGCTACTACCGCCTTGTTGCCCTTAAGGGTGCAAGAGGTTATGAAAATCTGGCCGTGCGTAACATATACGCCCGTTGCCGTTTTCCCTTAGCTTGCCGTAAAATGGTGGGGGTTATTAAAATGTTCGCCATCCCGGTGAATTATCTCACCGCTGGCGGTGTTAACATAGTTTCCGGTTATGAAGCCGCCTTCCCACGTAAAAACGCCGTGGACTTCTGCCGCCCCACCGTTCTGGTATGCACGATTGCCGGTAATTGTTCCATTTTGCATGGTAAAGACTCCATCAGTGGAATCTGCTTTCTTTGCACATACGCCGCCGCCGTAATTGGCTGTGTTTCCGCTAATTGTTCCGTTTGTCATGATACAGCTGCCGCCGGCAGTCACCATAACGCCGCCGCCAAAGCCTGCAGCATTATCTTCCCTTGTCATAAAGCCATTATAGCAGAGGTCTCGGCGGTGCGCAACGCCGCGAGCCGGAACGGTATACGAAACGCTCGAGTGCGGCGTTAAATCTCCTCCCCAAGCCCGTTCATCTTCCGTTTATATATCTTCCAGTGCTTTACGTCTTTTGCGTTTTCGAAGGCGGTTTGTACTTCAGACGGAGAGGTAAAATCCGTATGGTTGCCCTCGGTAACGCCCGGTTCTTCAATGTAAAGATAGCAGTATCCTCTGTTGCCTGCATCACGCTGCGGTAAATCGTCAAAGAGCTTTTTAAATGCCTCTGCGGTAAGCCGGTTGCCGGAGCAGTCCAGCCATTGCAAAGCGGTTAAGCCCTGTACGTCAAGTGCGTTAAGCCGGTTGCCGTAGCAGGCAGCCCTTTCAAAGCGGTTAGGCCCTGCACGTTAAGGACTGTCAGCTGATTGCGGCTGCAGTACAGCTCAGCGATCTTGCCTTTTAGAATTACTTTTGTGCTTTTTGCATGCAGCACGGTTGCGGTGCCGCTTTGAAGCTCAGTTTCGGTACAGCCTTCAACAAAGGGGGCTTCGGGCAGTACTGCACTTCCGCCTGTTCCCGCATCGGGCATTTGCGCCGCCGGAGCTGCCTCCTTCATTACTGCCGCCCGCCGCATTCGGGCAGGCAGTCATGCCGAACAGCGCTATGAGCACTAAACCGATAAACAAAATTGTTTTTAGTTTGTGTTTCATAGAAACCTCCTTAAAATAGTTGAAATACAGCCACCGCACAGGACATGCGGTAACAGCCGATTGTCTTGCGAGTTTGGCGAAGACAAACTCGAGTTAAAAATTATACCACAGATTAAAGGATTTAAAAAGGGACAGGCGTTTTTAAATTGTAATGTATAATGGTAATAGTAGACCGGCTTACCTTATGCAGTAAGTGCGGAAGTTAGCCTATACAGCCGCTCAAAAATGTACAAGAATGTACATTTTTGAGCTTCGATTGCACTCAAGGACGTACGGAAAAGCCATAATTGACGCTTTGCGTCAGCCTGAAACTCGGGTTGAAAACGGGACAGGACGTATGTGCAAAGTCTGCAATGCGGATTTTGCGCCGTTTTCATACCATTACCCATTACCAATTGAATACCCCTTAGCTTGCCGTGTAGTTGTGGGGATTATTAACCGTTCCCCCATTGATATACAGAACGTCAGGAGCAGAACCCCAATGACCTGTAATAGTACCGCCCAACCAGTTGAAAGTACCGAGAATGTTCATAGCTTTACCGAAATGCGTTCCTTCATTACCTTCTATGCTTCCGCCTGTCATCTCAAAAGTTCCGTCAGTGAAAATATATACACCGCCGCCATAACGGGCCTTGTTGCCTGTTATTTTCCCGCCGGACATAATAAGCGTTCCCTTTGTGCATACGCATCCGTTGCCATTATTCTTAAAACCTGTAATTTTTACATTGTTTTTAATCTCGGCAGTGCCGCCTTTTTCCACATAGAGGGAATACTGCTCTTTATTGCCATTGTCCGCTCCTTGAAGCGTTATCTCTCCCTGCAAAGTAAGCGTACCGCCGTTTTCTACACAGAAATACCTATGCTTATCCTCTGTCCTATTTGGGCAGACAAGTGTTATTGGTGTGCCGTTGTCTTTGATGGTTATGTTTTTTCTGTTTTTGATTTTTAAGCTTGCAATACTTCCATCAATGGTGAACCCTTGTGTTACCGTGATGACAAGAGGTATGTCGTCGTTTGCACTTTGAATGGCATTGTATAACTCGGTAGCGTTTTTGACAGTTGCAGTGTCGAGAGATTTTAGAGTGCCGCTGCTGTCGATATACCACTGCGTTGACGAAGCAGGCTGTGTTACCGTAAACCTCTTGTAGTTTTGCGGATTGCCGTCTGTTATACTGCCCGTAAGCACTTGCGTACCCTGCGTGTAGCTTTCAGGCGTAATGCGTGCAACGGGAGCCGTCCCGGTCAAAGTGCCGTCAACGTTTATCTGTTTGTCGTTCATCAAATACACATCGTTATTTGTATCGATTTTTGCACTGCCGGACATCTGCATTGTAACTTCGGAAACAGCCGACATCAATACGCCTGCCCCCAACTCGTTTGAAGTATTGTCTTTTATAGTACCGCCTGTCATATTAAGGGTAATTTGCCCTGTATAACTATACCACAAAGCTATCCCGCCTCCGCCAAAAGTAGGAGTCGACGTCGTACAGGTATTTTGTTCGATAGTGCCGCCGGTCATGGTCATTGCACCGCTTACCGAAACTCCGCCTCCACCGCTTTTTGCATTATTGTTGCTGATAGTACCGCTTTCTATGGTAAACACACCGCCGGTATCCGCCATAACGCCGCCGCCATAGTTTGCAGTGTTATGATTGATCGTTCCCCCTTTTAAAGTGAATGAAGCATGAGTACCGGAAGGGCCTTGCCCCTCTATGTGCACCCCGCCGCCGCGTGATTGGTTACCACTATCACTTGCCTCATTGTAGGAAACCTTCCCGCCGATCATAGTGCCGGTCGTGCCGCTTCCGCTAAGATAAATACCGCCGCCTTTCTGTGCTTTGTTGCCGTCCGCCGGCGCGCTGCCGCCGATGGTTGTGTTATTAAGTGTAAGCTTGCTTTCTTTGCAGTAAATTGCGCCGCCGTCTTCTTCGGCTTCGCATTGTTGTATAGCCGTACCGGTCAAGGTAACTTCGTTACTGTCTTTTACATAAATACCGCCGCCGTTTTTGGCCTTGCAGTTTTCGATAAGGACATTAGCTGTCTTAAGCTTTCCTCCGCCGCAGTAAATTGCACCGCCGCCGCCTACTCCGCTGGTAGTGGGATTTTTTCCATTTTGCAGGGTCAGTTGTTCAAGGGTTAAGTCGCCGCCTGTGAATATATCAAAAATAAAGGTTTTGCTATCGGCATTCAATTTATCGCTAATATAGCTCGTTCCCTTTATTGTAACGGTTCTCTTCACCTCAATTTTTTCTGCTCCGTTGGGGGCTTTTATTTCGCCGTCTATAATGATGATACGGGCAGCAGTGTTGGGGTTGTCGTTTTCTACTGCAGCTTTTAATGCCGCCCATGCACTGGATTGCCCTTCCCACGTAGTATTGTCAGCGGGGTTGATGGTTATTTCCGCTATTTTGGTTACTTTAACATAAAAGACTTTTTCGACGCCGGCAGCAAAGCCGTCTCCGCCTGCAGTTACGGTTATTTTGTATAAGATTTCCTGACCTGGAGCCGGAGCCGGAAGGTCTATATTAACTTCGTTTTGAGAACCGCTGTCTATGTCGCTTACATGAGTCCACGAACCGCCGTTTTTCTTTTCAACCTTTCCCGTTATTTTTGCGTCGGCAGTTTCCGTTTTTGCCTTTACGGTAGCTTTAGAATCATTCGGCGTTAAAGATATTGAAGCCGGACTAGTCAGGGTAGCACTGGTTATCTCGCCACCACCCGCGCTATAAAGCTTTACGTCTTGGGCCTTTGTTTTGGTGGATACTGTGTGCGCGGCGGAAGCCAAGCCTTTGCGGTCAACAAGCTTAAACGTATAGGTTTGTGATGCAGTCTGTACTGCCGCATCCGTTTTATAACGCAGCGCCCACGAGTCGTCTACCTCGGATTGAACCCAAGCGGGAAGCGACTCCGGTCCCTCGCCGGCGGCGAGTTGGGTAACTTCATCTTTCGTAAGCAGGCTGCGGTTTTCGACGGGAGCAGTCGTGTCGATGTAAAAAGCATCATATCCCGGTGTAAAGGGTATCAAGATTGGATAGTCATTTATTTTCAGTATGGAAATATCTCCGTGCAAAAGCCCGGAAGGAGTACCCCCCGTTTCGGTCATATCTTCGGCTTTTAATATAATGACGTAATACCGCTTACCGTGCGCATCGGCAGCGGCCGTTTTGCCGATTGTTACATAACTCAGCTTAGGCGGCGTATTCGCTTCCAGATTAAACGAATAGGTTTGGTTGAACCTTCTGCCGTCGGTGCTGTAAAGCCTGATCGAAGCCCCTATGTTCGCGCTGCTGCGCTCGTAGCGTTTTAAAAACGCCGGTTTGTACGTAAGCGTCAAGGTATCGCGCGAGTTTTGCACAAGCGTATAATCGGTGCCTGCCTCAGGCGGATTTGTCCCCGTAATATCGTGTACACCGTCCGCAAAAGTTACGATATCCGCCGGCGCCCCGGAAGAACCGGGCATTATGAACGAAAAGTTTTTCGGATTGTGCACGGTGAGCGTAAACACCGCATCGCTTGCCGACGGCACGCATTGAACGCCCTCTGGACTCGTCTGTGCAGGAGACGCCGATCTGAAACCGGTGATGGCAGGTTCCGACGCCCAATACGAAAAATCTTCTTCTATATCTGCAAACAGTTCTTTACAGGCGGTTATCGCGAGCAGCGCCGCAGCTGAAACGGCGCAGAAAAGGACGGTCACACATGTACGCATGACACGATTTCGGTTTTCGTTTCCGTTCGACACAGGCACCTCTCTCAAATCATATCGTTCGGTACAGCCGCCTTATCCCCTGCGATGGCTATAAACCGCTATACATACTATTATATACGTTCCCTTAAAATTGTACAGCGAGTAAATCTTCCTATTTAAGAGCTGTATAATCAGTGCGCGGGAGCGCACAGATATATCCGCGAGTTTTCAAAAGAAAACGGTTTGCCTTGCAAACTTGCAGTTAAACGAGACGCGCTATTTCAGCGGCTCGTTTAAACGCTTTGTTTTTCATGACCGTGCGAACATAAAGTCGTCGGTAAAGGAGAGTTCTTCGACGGGTTTATGGGTATATTCCATGGGGATATCCTTGATTATTGAGATAGCGCGGCAAGGAAGCATTACAGTTTTTCGATCTCCGCTTCCGAGAGACCGGTCATAAGGTGTATCTCAGAGAGCGGATACTTGCGTTCAGCCATCAGCTTTGCCGTTTCCCGCTTTGCTTGATATGATCCCGCAGCGATACCATCGCGTCGACCTTTGCGTATTCCCCGCTCAAAGCCGATCTTTTCACCCAACTGTGAACCCTCTCTGCGTAAGTCATCTTCATGAATATTCAACGACATATACCGGCTCCTGAACTTTTCGTTCCGTTTCGCTTTTTCGACAAGCTCATCGATGTGCCGTGTAAAACCGCTCGTCGCCCGCCTCTCGCAAAGATACTCCAACAAGGCGCTCAATTCAAGCTCATCTTCTTTACCGTAGGCACCCACATTATAAAACACCTTATACGATTTGTCATCAAGAAGAATACTGCCGTCCTCACTGCATACGTTGCGAAACGTATATACAGGTAAACCCTTGCCGAAGGGATCCTGCGTACAGATAAAGATGACATAGCTCTCTTTCAGTTCGGCGTAACTTTGTCCGCGTAAGAGGTTATCGACATCCATAAGACTTTGGTAATAACGCGTGCGTTTGGGAAGAGAGGGCGGGATCGACGTTTGTATTTCTATATCGAAGATGCGCTGGGGTTCTGAGACATAGACGTCGAGACGTATACCCTTGCTTTCGTAAAACGGTGCTATTGTTTTTTGCAGGGAGGGATATTCGATTTTACCGACTTTGATATGCAAAAGACGCTCGATGACACCCTTGCAGATCATTTTGTTTTTCATGACCGTGCCGAACATAAAGTCATCGGTAAAGGAGAGTTCGTCGACGGGTTTATGGGTATAGTCCATAGTTGCACCTTCGGTTATTGAGATAGTGCGGCAAGGAAGCCGCTGCAATATATATCGTTTACAAAGCTATAAATTATGCGGTTTTTTATGAAAATAAACGGAAACATCGTTTCCTGCGCGGGGAACTTCGCACTCCGTGCTCGTTGCTCGTTGCAAGTGGCGCGGGGAACTTCGCACTCCGTGCTCGTTGCAAGTTGTGCGGGGAACTTCGCTCAATGTACGGCACATGCCGTATCGTGTCTCCGTATGAAACTCATTACCCATTACACATTAACAATTACTCATTAGAAAATACCCATTACGCATTACCAATTACAAATTGATAAAGCACATTACCAATTACAAATTGATTTCGCGTTTTCCCGTAACCTGCGCTTGTCATAATTTTTTTTAATGGATATAGTACAATTTGTTTTTAAAATACGCCGACGCGCTCGTTGCGAGTCACGCGTACGACTGATTTTTTTTCGGATGTCGATTCGAAGTCCGCGAAAGCGAACATATAGAATCGGTTCTTTGCAGAACGAGCCGCAGGCTCTAACATCCTGCAAAAGTTTTTATGGAGGATATATGATAGAAGTTTCGCACTTGTCTCGAAATTACGGGACATTCCGTGCGGTAAACGATGTAAGCTTTTCGATCCCGACGGGGCAAATCGTCGGTCTGCTCGGCCCGAACGGCGCGGGCAAAACGACGACGATGCGCATGATCACCGGTTTTTTAAAACCGTCCGGCGGTACGATTTCGATCGACGGAGTGAACATCGAAGATGCAAGCGTCGCATCGAAACGAAAGATCGGCTATATGCCCGAAGCCGCGCCTCTCTACGGCGATATGATAGTCGAAGATTACCTGCGCTATATCGCGGACATGCAGGGCGAAAATGCCGATGAAAAAATTCCCCGTCTGTGCGAAGAATGCGGTCTCAAAGAAGTGATGGATAAAAATATCTCCGAGCTTTCGCGCGGCTACAGGCAGCGTGTCGGGCTCGCGCACGCGCTCATGCACGATCCTGAAATATTGATTTTGGACGAACCGACGAGCGGGCTCGATCCGAATCAAATCGGTGAAGTGCGGAACTTGATCCGCGAGATCGGAAAAACGCGCACGGTTATCGTTTCGACGCACATCCTCGGCGAAGTGGAAACGCTGTGCAGCCGCGTCATCATCATCGCAAACGGCAAGCTCGTCGCCGACAGTCCGACCGATGAACTGCGCGAACGATACGGCCATAAAGCAGCTCTCAAACTGACCGCAGGCGGATGTTCAAAAGACGATATCGTAGCCGAACTCAAATCGATTGCGGGAGTCGAAAACGTTTCGGCGGTAAGCGGAGAAGCCGTAACCGGAGATGCGGATGCGTTTTCTCTCCTCGTTTCGGTTTCGGGAACGGCTGAAGTCCGGCCGGCTCTTTTCAAATCGATCGCAGCGAAGGGCGGCTGGTTATACGAACTTGCAATGCAGCGGAACAGTCTCGAAGACGTGTTCCACGAACTCACTACAGCGGAGGCGCAAAAATGAGCGACACGCTTAACAAAAAACATTCTCCCGCCGCCGTCATCATGAAGCGGGAACTCGCCGCGTATTTTACGAGTCCCGTCGCATACATCGTCACGGCACTCTTTCTCATCATCGCGGGTATAACCTTTTTCGTCTTTTTCTTTTTTCAAGATCGGGCGGAGCTGCGGAATTATTTTTCGCTCCTTCCGATTTTGCTTTCGTTTTTTATTCCGGCGCTGACGATGCGGCTGTTCGCCGAAGAAAAACGAAGCGGCTCGATCGAAACGCTCATGACGCTTCCCGTCACCGAAAGCTCCGTCGCTGCAGGCAAATGGCTTGCAGCCTTTTTGAGCGCTGCCGCCATGGTCGCTCCGACAATGCTGTACGTCATTCCGCTTTTCATATTCGGCTCTCCCGATATGGGACCCGTCGTCGGAGGCTTTTTGGGCGCTTTCTTTTTGTGCGCCGCGTTTTCGGCGATCGGCGTATTCGCGTCGTCGGTGACAAAAAATCAAATCATCGCGTTTTTTGCAGCCTTTATCATCTGCATTTCGCTGACGTTGATCGATTCGTTTTTGATTTTCCTGCCGGCTGAAATCGTCGCCGCACTGTCGTACATCTCCGCAGCGTCGCATTTTTCATCGATCGCACGAGGCATCATCGACACGCGCGACCTCCTGTACTTCGCTTCGCTCACCGTATTTTTCTTTTATCTCACGGTGATCGTTCAGCAAAATGAAAGGAAGTAAAAATGAAAAAAATCATCAATTGGTTTCGCTCCCCTTCGAGCGATTTTGCGCTTCTCATCGTTTTATTAATTCTCGCAAACCTTGTCGGGCGCAGGGCCTTTTTCCGTTTCGATTTGACACGTCCGAAATCCTATTCGCTGTCGGAGGCGAGCAGACAGCTGGTCAAAACGCTCGACGAACCGCTGTCGGTCCGCGCGTTTTTCAGCAGCAATTTGCCCGCCCCGTACAGCACGACCGCGCAGTACGTACGCGACATCCTCGTCGAATACAAGGGAGCGGCAAACCGCAATTTTTCCTATTCGATCGTCGATATGAGCAAAGCGGAAAACGAAACGCTCGCACAGCAGTACGGACTGCAGCAAGTGCAGATTCAGCAAGTCGCGAACAACGAAGTAGGCTTCAAGCAAGCGTATATGGGACTCGTCATCTCTTACGCCGACTCGGTCGAAACACTCGACGGCATCACGTCGTCCGAGGGATTCGAATACAAGCTTACGACGAAAATCAGCAAAATGATTTCGGCGGCGAACGTGCTTTCAGGTCTTCCGAAAGACGAGCGCATCAAACTGACGCTCTACGTAACCGATGCGCTCAAACAGTTCGACATACGGGGCTTCGACGATATCGAAAAGACCGTGCGCGAAGCGTACGAAAGCGTCAACAAGCAAAGCATGGGCAGAATCGATTATGAAAAAATAAATCCGTCTTCATCCGATTTGAATACGCTGCAGTCGCGCTTCGGCATACCGCTCATCAATTGGACGACGGAAAACGGTTCGACAGGCTCGGGTGCGATCGGCCTCGTGCTGGAACACGGAAACGCGTTCCGCCTCATCCCGCTTTCGATGCAGCGATCGCTCATAGGCTACGTCATCGCGGGACTCGGAGAACTCGAACAATCGCTTTCGGAAAGTCTTCAAAGCCTGCTCTTAAAGGCGACGAAGATCGGCTACGTAACGGGGCACGGAGAGGCGCCGCTTTATTCGCAGGCAGGAGTCTCTCCTCTCATATCGCTTACAAGCGATATGTACGAACTCGATGAAATAGATCTTTCAAAAGATGCGATTCCCGCAAATGTCGCATCTCTCATCGTCAACGGGCCGAAAACGGAATTCTCCGACGAAGAGTTGTATAAAATCGATCAGTTTATCATGCACGGCGGCAACGCTCTCTTTTTTGTCGACCCCTTCGATTCGCAGTCGGCAGGCTATTATCAAGCGCCGTCGTTCGCGCCGCTTTCGACAAAGCTTGAAAAATTATTAAACGCTTACGGCATCAAGCCGGAAACGAACTACGTGCTCGACGAAAACTGTTATAAACCGCGTCAGCAAAATTACGGAAACGTATCGTTGTGGTGGGCGCCGTTTATCCCTGCAGAACAGCTTGCAAAAAAGAACGCGATCACGGCTAATCTCGGCAGGATCCTTTTTTTGCAAACATCCGCAATCGACACGAGCGGCGCCGAAAGCAACGCAGACGTGAAAGTGACAAAGCTCGTGCAGTCCTCTCCGAAATCGTGGCTGCTTTCGGACAATATACAGTTGAATCCGATGATGCCGCCGCCCTACGACAAGTCCGTCGAAAAAGCGGAAACGCTTGCCGCGCTCGCCGAAGGCAAATTCAAAAGCGCTTTCGATTCCGAGCCCGCTTCATCCGCAGACGGAGCGCTAACGGCAAAAACGCACTTGGCTGAAAACGTGCAGAGCGGAAAAATCTTCGTCGCGGGAACGTCCGAAATCACCGGTCCGCAGCTCATCGAAGAAAACAGCTCCGAACCGATTGCTCTTTTCACGCGCAACGTCATCGACTATATGAACGGCAACGGCGATTTTTGCGCCATGCGCACGAAGGGGCTTTCTCTCAATACGCTGCATAACTCAGGAAGTGCGCTCGCATTTGCCGTGCAGTATTTCAACGAATTCGGACTTGCCGTCATCGTCGTCATTGCGGGCTTTATCGTGTGGCGCATGCGCACCAAACGCCGAGAACGCATCCGCGCAAAATACAATCCGAACGATGCGCGCATCATCGATACGAAATCGAAGGAAGGTGATACAAAATGAGCAAACGAAAAATAATTCTTTTGACGGCGTGCGTACTTTTGCTCGGCATATATATCGCGCAGCTCGCCTCTTCTCTGCGAAGTTCGGTAAAAAATAAAACGCTCGTCGCGGATCCCGATAAGCTTACAATCGAAAACGCGAGCGCCGTAATCGAACTTGCAAAATCGGATGACGGCTGGACGGTCGGAGAGAGGCGATACAAGGCGGATACGAATACCGTCGATGCGCTTGTCAATGCGGTAAAAAACATACGCGTTCTCGACACCGTTGCCCAAGCCGGAAGCGATGCGGTCGATGAACGTTATGAAATCGACAAGACGAATGCGATCGTCGTAAAGGCATACAAAGGGAACGAACTTGTGCGTATGCTCACGATAGGAAAAACGTCGTCGACGGGTTCGCAGTCTTACGTCACGCTCGACGGCAAAAAAGACATATACCTCGTATCGGGAACGCTGCGCGACACGTTCAAAAAAGACGTCGCCGCGTTGCGCAGCAAAGTAGTGTACGCCGTCGATACGAGCGACCTCACCGCCGTTTCCGAAAGCATGGGAAGCACGGTGCTGTCGATTGTAAAATCGGGCGATCCCGCTGCATGGACTGCTTCCGGAGGCGCGGCAAGCGTCGATGCGGAAAAAGCGGCGAATTGGGCGGCATCGCTTACAAGGCTCAATGCGGACTCGTGGCTCGACGACGATTTTGTCCTGCCGCCCGTAAGCGAATCCGTTACCGTCATAACGGCAGACGGCAAAGCGATTACGGTGAGCGTGTATAAAAAAGGAGACGGCGACGATGCGAAATACTACGGTACGTGCAGCGAAACGCCGTACAAGTTTTCGCTCTCTCTCTACTCCGCGGGGAAATACCTTAAAACCGCAGCAGATATAAGTGCAAAGCAGTAATAGAAAATAATCGATAAAACAAATCGAAACGGGGACGGCAGCTGCCGTCCTTTTTTTTACTTGACAAACAGCATTTTTACTGCTAATATATGAACAGTTGTTCATTTATTTATATTACTGCAAATCGCGGACGGAGGAGCGGTGTGACGAAAAAAAAGAGTGACGGCGGACAAAGCGACAAGTGCTTTCAAGATATTTTAAACAAACTGCCTGATGAAGACGAACTGTTCGATTTGGCGGAACTGTTTAAAATTTTCGGAGACTCGACGCGCATAAAGATTTTGTTCGTACTGCTCGAATCGGATATGGCGGTAAACGACATCGCAAGCGTTCTCAAAATGACGCAATCGGCGATAAGCCATCAGCTGCGTATTTTAAAAACGAACGGTCTCGTAAAATATACGCGAAACGGAAAATCGCTTATCTATTCCCTCGCCGACGGCCACGTAACGACGATTTTAAGCCAAGGCATCGAACACATAAGCGAATAAAATTTATTATTAGGAGGAGCGAAAGAAGCACGGCTGAAATTGCGCCGCACTTCTTTCGTACGAGTTTGTTTTCAACAAACTCGGTTTATTGAACGTGTGCGCTCTCGCGCACGGCTAAAAACTTTTTCGGAAATTAATATTTCCTGCAAAAGTCTTTATTAGGAGGAGCTATGAGTCACGAATGTCACTGTCATGCATGCTGCAAAAGCGAACACGAACATGAGCATACACACGGACATGAACATGAAGAAGAGAGCGAATTAAGCGTCCGTGAAATCGTCATTGCGGCGGTGCTGTTCGCACTCGGTTTGATCGTCGAACACGCGCATCCTTTCAGGGCGATCGATGTTTCGCTCGGTAAATTCGCGTCGGCGGATGAACTCGTTTCAATCGTACTTTTACTCGCAGCATACCTCGTGTGCGGCAGGAGCGTCGTCATCGACGCGGTAAAAAATATTATCAAAGGAAATTTCTTCGATGAAAAATTCTTGATGAGTGTCGCGTCTCTCGGCGCCGTCGCAGTCGGTCAATATCCCGAAGCGGTCGGCGTCATGCTGCTCTATCAAATCGGGGAATACGCACAGGATAAAGCGGTCGACAAATCGCGCGATTCGATTCAATCGCTCATGGAGATCCGGCCGGACAAAGCATTCGTAAAACGCGGCGGTAAAATAATCGAAGTATCGCCCGACGATGTGAACGTCGGCGAAACCATACTCGTGAAGCCCGGAGAGCGCATTCCGATCGACGGCACGGTCGTGCAGGGAAAATCGTTTCTCGATACGTCCGCCCTTACCGGAGAAGCGGTGCCGCGCCGCGTATTCGTCGGAAGCGACGTTATGGCGGGCGCGATCAATACGGACAGCGTGATCGAAATCGAAACGACGAAGATCGCCGGAGAATCGGCCGCCGCGCGCATCATCGAACTGGTCGAAAAGGCGCAGGAAAAAAAGGCGAAATCGGAACGCTTTATCACACGGTTTTCAAAAGCGTATACGCCTATCGTGTGCGTAGCGGCGGTTTTGCTTGCGCTCATTCCGTCCCTCATCACGGGTGATGCGCACACGTGGGTGTACCGCGCGCTCATCTTTCTCGTCGTCTCCTGCCCCTGTGCGCTCGTCATATCGGTGCCGCTCGGATTTTTCAGCGGCATCGGAACGGCAAGCAAAAACGGCATCCTTATCAAAGGAAGCGAATGCGTCGAAACGCTTGCGCGCACCCGGACGGCGGTATTCGATAAAACGGGAACTTTAACAAAAGGCGTATTCGCCGTTACGGGAGTTCACCCGACGGACGAAGAGCGCATACCGGCGGACGAACTCATCGCAATCGCGGCGCATGCGGAAACCTATTCGAATCATCCGATATCGAATTCGATCAAAGCGGCGCATTCCGGAGCATGCTGCAATCTCGTAAAGATCGCCGATGCGGAAGAGATAAGCGGAGAGGGCATCAGCGTCGTCCTCGACGGAAAGCGCGTACTTGCCGGCAATATGAAACTCATGGAATCGCACGCGGTAGAAGGCATCGTTCCGTGCAGCTTAAACGATTTCGGAACAGTCGTACACGTCGCAGTGGACGGACTGTATGCGGGACACATCGTCATAGCCGATCAAACGAAAGACGACGCGGCTTTTGCCGTCAAAAAGCTTCGGAAGCTCGGCGTCAAAAAAATCGTCATGCTCACCGGCGACAACAGAGAAACGGCGGAAGAAGTCGCGTCCGAAATCGGAGTCGATACCGTTTTTTCGGAACTCCTTCCCCAAGATAAAGTCGATAAAGTGGAAGCGCTGCTTGCGGAGCTCGGCGAAAAACCGCGGCGTCCGACGCTCCTCTTTGCCGGCGACGGCATCAACGATGCACCGGTACTCGCGCGGGCCGACACGGGGATCGCGATGGGCGGACTCGGAAGCGATGCTGCGATAGAATCGGCGGACGCCGTCATCATGACCGACGAACCGGCAAAGATAGCGGACGCGATTTCGATTTCACGGAAAACCGTACGCATCGTCACCGAAAACATCGTCGTTTCGCTCATCGTAAAAATCGGCATCATGGCGCTCGGCGCCTTCGGTATCGCAAATATGTGGACTGCCGTTTTCGGCGATACTGGCGTAGCCCTCCTCGCCGTAGCGAATTCGATGCGCGTCATGCTGTGGAAAAAGCGAGGGTGATGAGGCCGATTTCCCACGCCGCCGTTTTTGTGCTATACTCCGTCTATGATTCGGCTTGTCGCTTTTCTCGGAAATTACGGGCGCACATACGAAAATACGCGCCACAACGCCGCGTGGCTTTTTGCGGATTCATTGCCCTTTGCACACCGCCTTTCGTGGCAGCATAAATTCAAAGGCGCTTTTTGTTCGCTCGATGCATCCCGCCTCGCTTCTTGGGCGGCCGAATATCAGCTCGGTACTTCAAACGCTCAAACCGCTTCCGATGCGATATATTTTTTAAAGCCCGAAACTTATATGAACGCGTCGGGCGAAAGCATCGGTGAACTCGCAAACTTTTACAAACTCACGGCGGATCACATACTCGTCGTGCACGATGAGCTTGAACTTCCGGCAGGCACGATCAGCTTAAAGAAAGGAGGCGGACTCGGCGGACACAACGGGCTCCGTTCGACAAAAGCCGTTTTAAATACGGCGGATTTTTGGCGATTCCGCTTCGGCATCGGGCGGCCGGATAATCCCGACGTGGCCGGCTACGTGCTCTCGCCTTTTACAAGCGACGAGCGCATAACGATGGCGCAAACGTTTAGCGCAGCGGCGATCCCGTTTACCGAAGCAATTCTTTCAAACGATCCGGCAAAACTCGTCGCGGCGTGGGGTAAGAAAAAAGTGTCCGCCGACTGACACGTGTGCCGGCGCGGTACCGCTCCGTACCCTCACCGGCAATACATTAATAGATTCAATTTCGAGTTTTCTAAAACTCGAAATTTTCCAACTGTTTCATGTATCTATGGATGGCGAGTTTTGAAAATAAATAAAATTATGCGAAGTTGCGACCGTATACCAGAACTGCTTGACGTGTGCGGGATGCGGCGTAACAGCGGGAGACACGCGTGCGACTTTGTGCGTTCAGCTTGCGCAAGTTTTGCTTTAAAAGCACAACCGGAGCGTAAGCGGGGATTCCGCTGTGAGAGCCGCGTTCACATGCGTCTACAAAGATTGTATGCCGGTCATTTTCGCCGAAAGCATATCTTTTGCTAATATTTTCAAAACTCGACATTTGACTTAATAATTGTTAAGGATTATACTATGAGCGATATACAAAACGATACAAGCGCAGACAAAACGGCTGCGGCGTACAAGCGGCTGTACGAAACGATACGAACGCTTCGCGCACCGGGCGGCTGTCCGTGGGACAGAGAGCAGACGCCGCTTACGATGCGGCGCGATCTGATCGAAGAGACTTTCGAAGCCGTGGACGCCGTTTCGACAGGGGATGCGGCGCATGCAAAAGAAGAGCTCGGAGACGTCATACTCAACGCATCGATGATCGCGTATATGTACGAACAGCAGAACGATTTTTCCGTCGCGGAAGCCTTGGATGAACTCACCGATAAATTGATACGGCGGCATCCGCACGTCTTCCCGCAGAGCGAAGGCATGTCGGAAGTGACGGAAAAAGTGACGACGGGCGAACAGGTTTTAAATCAATGGGACAGGATCAAAGAAAACGTCGAAGGAAGAAAGAGCGTGAAAACGATCCTCGACGAAGTGCCTGAAGGCTTTCCTCCGCTCCTGCGTGCGTATAAACTGCAAAAGAAAGCGGCAAAAAAAGGCTTCGATTGGCAATCGATCGAAAGCGTCGCGGCAAAAGTGTACGAAGAACTTGAAGAAGTGAAGGAAGCATCCCAAGCGCTGCAGGATGCAAAATCTGCGGGCGACACTTCCGGCTTGCAGGCGGCATCCGATGGACGCAATGCACCGCCCGCTCGCATGAGCCAGGCCGAACGCGCGGCGCTGCACCTCGAAGAAGAATTCGGCGATCTCCTCTTTGCCGTCGTCAATTATATGCGGCACTCAGGTGTCGATCCCGAAACCGCGATGGACAGAGCGAACCGCAAGTTTTACAGGCGCTTTGCGTATGTCGAAGAGCGGATGGCAAAAGCCGGCATTCCGATGGACGGCGATCACCTGCAAGACGAAGATGCGTTTTGGAACGCCGCGAAAAAATCCGGACTGTAGCAAAATGCAAATCCGACGGTAAAACGAAGTTCTCGCCGCAAGCACATCTTTATCAGCCGATACTTTCCGAACTCGCATTCGGCGATAAAAATCGAATGATCGCAATCGTTTTACGTGCTATACTGTACTTATGAGCAAAGCCCTTTCCGAAGAAGAAAAAAAACAAAGGCAGCTGACGCGCGATGAAAAAAAACTGCAAAAGGAACTCAATCCTGAACTTGACGAGCGCTGTTACGAAATTCTTCGCATACTGCGAGACGCGCCGAATCATCCGGATGTCAAATACAATTCAAAGTATTTTGAAAATCACTTTAAAGTTGCCAACATAACAATACTCAGAGCGATAAAAACCCTAAAGGACATGGACTTACTGGAAGAAAGGCAAGTTCACGGAAGCTACGTAATAAAAAAAGAAGTCGAACAGATTTACTCAAAAAAAACGCGGCAAAACCTCGCTTTAGTCGCCGGACTGAAAGGTTTGCTGCAGCAATACAAAAACACGCCCCTCTTCGACAGTGTTACAAAGCTGATTTATTTTCTTGAACCCAAGGTCGCAAAGGACGATACGGTTTTATCTTCCGCCCGCGTAATCGTTCCGCCTCAGATAGAATATGACGTTAATTTAAAAAACTGGGATAAGGTTTACGAAGCGATTCAAAAAAATCGCAAAATCAATTTCCGCTATACAAAATCATATACGGACACGAAAGCTCTCAGAATCGTACGGCCGTATCAACTTTTGTTGGATAACGGCTCCGTGTATCTTTTCGCTTACAGCGAATACGCCGACCTTGTGCTTTTATACGACTTAAACTTTATGACGGATATCGTCGTTACGGATGAAGCATTCGAACTTCCCGAAAAATACGACTTTTCTTACTATTGCGGCGGAGGACGGCTCGGAGCATACAAAGGCAATAAGATCGAAAAATATAAAATTAAATTTACCGGCTACGCAAAGGAGTGGATCAAACAACACAAGTGGGCGGACGATCAAAAATTCACGGAAGACGAGGACTCTACCGTGATCACATTTTCTTCAAGTCAGTACGACAAAATTTTCGAGCTGATCCTAAGCTGGGGAACTCAAGCCGAACCGCTTGCTCCCAAGCGCCTTGTCATCCGCTGGAAAAAAGAAATCGCCGCACTGTATGAAAAAACAAATGAGTAATCTCTGTGACCTTTTCATACGATTTTCCTAGATTGCAAAACCGATGCGTCTGTTATCGCCGTTTTCTTTTTCTTCTTGAATTTTACAAAGCTCGTCTACGATCAATTTCGATGAAATACCGCTTGAAGACATAAATCTTATTTTCCCCGACAATGCACCGAAGTCGCCGGGAGTAACCGTATCGTAGCGCAAAAGCTTTTTCGCAAGAACCGGATCAAAACCGTATGCGGGGAAAAATCGATTGAAAAGCTTTTCGATACCTTCTTTTTTAAGCGGTTTGAATTCCGTAAGAATGTGAAAACGACGCTGCATTGCAGGATCCATAATTCTACGGAGATTTGTCGTACAGATTACTATCCCGCCGAATTTCCTCCATTTGCGTTAAAAATTCGTTTACAAGCGTCCGCTCCCAGCTGTGTGCCGCATCCTGCCGATCCGAAAAAAAGGAATCGGCTTCATCGAACAAAAGAATATCGCTTCCTGCTTCCGCTTCGGCAAAGGCTTCCGCAATATTCCGTTCGCTTTGCCCTACATAGGGTCCCAGAATATCACTCGCTCTTTTGAGCAGGATTTTTTTATTAATTTTTTCGGCGATATGGCGCGCAAGTTCGGTTTTGCCGGTTCCGGAAAGCCCGTAAAAGAGCATCCTGATCCCGCTTTCTTCCGAATCGTTTTTTTCAGCAAAACTTTGCGCATTGATTACCATATCGACGATTTCGGAAGCCGGAATCGTCGTATTTAAAATCGAAAGGTCGTAGCTGCCTCTGACCCCTTCTCTCATTTTCTTTTTACCGAAAAGAAGCGCCGAATTCGATTCCAAAACTTTTTGAACGTCGCTGACGACCTGTTCTTCTTTGCCCGAAGATAAATCCATCCCCCGTACGGTCTTTACCACATTGTCGACCGACGCGCCCGTTACACGATATTTTCCGCAAAGTTCTACAAGCTCCGTATGAAGCTTGTCGCTCATCGCAAGCTTATTCAGCTTGGAATCGGCAATAGTGCGAAGCATGGTTTTGCTCATTTCCTTAAACCGAATCGAATACGTAAATCGGCGCAGTGTCGATTCGTCCAACAGCGACGTATAATTTAAAATCCAGATAACCTTATTTTCACTTTTTTCAAGCATCGTATTTACGGTACCTTTTTTACCGGACCCGGGATCGCTTCCCATAAACATTCCGAAAAAATTAATGCGTGTCGATAAAAGGCTTTCCGCTTCATCGACGATGATTACCGAATCCTTTTTTTTAAGCGAAAGCAGACAGTTCAAACGTCCGAGCGCATGTTTTTCAGAGTTATCGTTTCTGTCGGAAACTTCAAGCGCGTTTTTAAATATGTACGGAACAAGTCCTGCGCTTTTAACAAGAGCGCGGGCGTATTCGGTTTTGCCTGATCCGGGAGCACCGTACAGTAAAATATTCACAATTGTATTATTTTTTAAAAGACGCAGTGCCAATTCGCTTTCGTCTTTTTTTACCGAAATTATTTGGAATATAACCGGCCAATTTCATCGGCAATGAGCCGGTCTATTTTTCCGTGAAGCTTACTCCATTCTTCGCGAGTAAGACGTGCTTGAGGATGATACGTTCGTAAGGCGAAATCGATATTTTTTATATTGAAAATACACAATTGTGCTTCAGGGAACGGTTTAACTTTTTCTTTGGAAATTACATCAAAGATATGAATATCGGCAATTTTATCTTGAATTACACAATCATAATTCGGACCGGTCAGGAAAATCAGAATATTCGGTTTAAAAAAATTCAATTCATCTTTTATCAATAAAGACGATTCCTGTACGGCACTTACTTTATTAAAATATTTTTTCCCCGCCCCTCCTTTTAGGGTGGTAAGTTTTATAAGATTGTTCCACATAAAACCTGCGGACTTACCATACTTTTTTGCAGTCTCTTGAATCAAGTTCCGTAAGCGACGGTATTCCTTGTTAAACGGAGCTTTACGAATACCGCCTTTTTTAAATTCAGCATCATCTCCATTTAATAATTTCATATAGTCGGAATACAAATCGGAATAATCTTGCGGTTCGTGTCCGTCTTCATAAAAATTCATACTGTCGTCAGGATTATGCCAACGCAAGGCCTCCTGTCCGAAAATCATAACTTTAAGATCGGCATGTTCGTATTCAGGCAGAGGACTTAAAAACTGCGGACATAAGAGTTTTTCATCAGCTTTGTGTTGTTTATTCCATTCTTTTACAGCCTCAAAATTACGATTGGCATAAGCCGCATAATAGTCTGCAAAGAATTTTTCATAATCTTTTCCCATTTTCACAAACCTCCAAAATTTATTTTACGAAACTGTCTAAGATAAATTAAGCACTTTTTAAAATCTGTAATCCATAGTGCAGTACGCTCTTAACCTAACATACCTTCGGTTGATTTTATTATCCCCCCCCCCGATTTTTGTCAAGTCTTTTGACAAATCCTTTACCGAATAGAAAAAACTTTCACTCATAATGATGTAGCCTCTTGTTATATAAGTAACATGCATAGACTATCATTTTGTGATAGTGTGTAGAATTATTTAAGCGAATTCGTTTAGAAATTTCCTTTTACCGGTATGGATATAACTATTTTACTGTGCTTACAGGAAGTATATATGAGAGAAATACCCGCATTCTGAAAAAGCAAATTTTATCTGGTACTATATTTGATTGTGTTCTTTTTCAGTCAGCCAGATTAGGTTTTCAGGACGATTATCATATCCGTTATTATCGATATGGTGAATGACAGATCCATCCCCTTCGTATTCGTTTTTTCCTAAAAAAGCCATGGCTACTAACTTATATACAAGAGGATATCCGATTGAAATAAGTTTATGCAGTTCAGGATACTTTTTTTCGGGATCAATTACTAAATATCCGAAATCCGATCTGCCAGGATCTTCATCTTGATTTAGAAATTCGAAGTTGCCGTCATCTTTTAAATATTTTATACGCGCTTGATTACTTACAAATATTCTTTCCCAGCCTTTTTGCGATAATCTGACCCAGATTTCTCCGGGTAAATTTTCCACTTGACTGTTATATCGTTCGGAATGATATATTTTAAGTCTATGGGTTTCCCGTTCTATTTTATTTTGATCTTCTATCTCAGAACTTGACGGGCATAAATCTTTTAATTTTTCCACCGTATATTTTTTTCCGCCATAACCATAAATAATTTCTTCCATCACATATCCCCCTTGTTAATATTATTATATTCCCGGTCAGCCGATTTCGTCACCGATAAACCGCTTTGTTTTGTTGCAAACAATATTTTCGACAGCATTTATAGTTCATATTTCATAAACCAATAAGTTCCATCCATTTTTCGATTAGGATCGTATTTTCGTAATAAAGCTTCTTTTTCCGACCTTTCTTGTTCTTTCGTAATTTTTCCGTTTTCGAATTTTCGGTTTATTTCATCATATTTTATTTTTATCTCAACATTTGCAATAACGCGTTTTAAAATTCTGAGAATGGCTTGTATCCGCATGTCTATCAAATGCTCCGATATGCAAATATAATTGTCGGCAAACACAACATATCTTGAAGGTTCCCTATCCCAATTTTTGATTTTGCTCCTAAAAGGATCTCGAATAGTTCCTTCCGTTG
>NZ_JAFEVM010000033.1:0-31478 GCF_016901105.1 Treponema sp. Marseille-Q4523
ATACCACCTTCGGATAATATACCATGTATATTAGTGATCATTCTATCAAAATCTATCACATGTTCTAAAACTTGCATTACTGTGATACAATCATACCCCCCCCCATCAGAATATTTCGAAACATCATTTTTTAGAAAATTGATTTGGCTATCATTTTTAGAAGGAATTACTAAATCTACCCCTGTGAGATTTCTATATTCCTTTGAATATAAGAATTTTAGCCATCCACCCTTCGCACACCCAAGATCACAGATTTTATACTCTTTTTTTATATAAGGTGCCATTATTTTATATATATTATCATATCGATGAATGTCATATTCATCATTTCCTCCTGCGACCGAAAAAGTAAAGTGATAATTAGAAAATTTATTATAATAATTAGAAACAGCATCGTTATCATTGATTGCTGTGTATATAAAAGAACAATTTACACATTTTTTCATTTGATATACTTCAGGAAGACCTGTTAAATTATAATTTGAAATAAAATCTATATTAATCAGATCTTTCATTTTTTCTTTACAAATCGGACATAAACAAACATTTTTAGAATTCATAATATCACCTCCACGCTTTTTTATGAGATCCTATCCAATAGTTCTTCCGCAAACGCATCCATATCATCCGGTGCGCCTTGTTTTAATTGCCCACAATTTGCGCAGATCGGATGCTGTTTCCGTTCTTTACGCAAAAACATCCTTTGATATTCCCGCATCGTTTCACCGTTCCATATATCTTTTATAGACTCCGTTGAGACATCTCCTATGACTAATTTCCTGCGCCAGTCTAAAAAACACAAACTTACAGTACCGTTTGAGTTTACAGCAACGGAATAAAATACATAGGGGCATACCATAACCTCTTTTATTTGTTGTGCATAGATACCTCGGGTTTCATTCACCTTGACTTTGTCCAATTCAAAGGTAGGCCAACATTCCATAATACTTTCTATAAAAACACCGTCGGCTATATCACCGAATGTAGCCAAAAATTCCTGTTTTTGTTCTTCCGTTATTGTATCGCCGTTTATTTTAACAATCATTTCGCATTTATTGCGGCTGTGTTCATAAAAAAAAGCTATTTCATCTACAAGTTTTTTGAAATTAACTTTTGCTCCGGAAAATTCCATGTATTGCTCATTTGTCATACCCTCAACGGAAATATTAATCCGATCAAGTCCTGCGTCAATAATTTTTAAGCTTAAATCATGATTTAATAAGGCAGCATTTGATGTAGTATCAACTCTATCACAACAGCCGGATTCTTTTGCATATCTTATCATGTCCGGAAAAAAGCGATTCATCAAGGGCTCTCCGTCTTTATATAGACGTATAACTTTAACCTTATCCTCAAAAGTGCAAATATCGTTTATAATTTTTTTGTATAATTCAAAATCCATCGGTCCGTGATTTCTGCCCGGTGTTTTTTTCATTAATTCCCTGTCTCCTGTAGGACAAAATTTGCATAGAAAATTACACCTATCGGACGGATCTATATTTATAATAAAAGGCGTACGCAACGGAATGACTGTTTCCAATTTCGTACGATTTGTCAAGTCTATTCTCGGTTTTATTTTTGCTTTCATTTTTACCTCTTAGGAATTTCACATCAATCAAAATAATTAAAGGCGGAACTTAATGTCGGAAAATTACTGTCGCGTTGAGAAATAATAGGTTGTGCAATTTTCCAATCAAAACCGAACGATGAGAAAAGGATTCCGCAATCATGTTCGCTGTCATAACAGGAAGTTTGCGCATAGTGCACTATTGTATTGTCTTCATGTGCGGCAAAACCGTGTGCACAGCCTTTGGGAATATAGAGATATCTGGCATCCGATGCCGATAAATCTATCGTAAAAAATGTACCGTACGTCGGAGAACTTTTACGGATATCAAGTACCACATCGGTTATGCTTCCGCTTATACAATATACCATTTTGATGTGATCCGATGGAGGCGTTTGAAAATGCATTCCGCGTATGACATTTTTTTTATTTATCGAATAATACAATTCTTTAAAATTGCAATCCAACCCTAATGCGGAAAAGTCTTCGCTGTTTACCAGTTTTTTGAATGTTCCCCGTCCATCAGAGAAAATAGGATTTTCCAATATATAGAGTCCGGAAATGTAAGTAGCAATTTTTTTAATCATTTTTTTACCGGTTTAAAAATTAATTCTTCTTTCCTCAACAACAACAGGACGATTGATAATACGCGTGTTTATATTGAGTACGTATTCTCCTAAAAAACCTATAAAAAAGAGCTGAATGGAACCGAGCAAACATATCATTATTATGATCGGCACGTATCCTGCAGAAAAACTGTTCCACCGTATAAGCTTTAAAACAAAAAATACCAGGGCGACTAAAAAACTCAAAGAACCGATAATAAATCCTAACAGTGTAGCGATACGTAAACCTATTTTGGTGTAAGAAGTAAAACTGAGCATCATCGCATCATAGAGCGTATAAAAATTATTATGTGTTTTTCCTGCCCTGCGTTTCGGTTGTTCATATTCGACTTCAAGCATATTAAACCCCGAACAATATTCGGCCACTATGCCGCGCAAAAACGGAATGGGATCATGTAATTCACGCAATAAAGCGATAAAGGTTTTATCGTATAGTCCGAAGCCTGTAAAATGTTCTATCATCCTTACACTGGACATATTTTTAATCATTTTATAATAACAGGTGCGTAAAAAATAGATAAAGCCGCGCTCTTTACTTGAAGTTTTTATACCGCTTACGATTTTATAGCCTTGCTCCCACGCTTCGACGAAGGAAGGAATCAATTCAGGCGGGTCTTGAAAATCGCAGCAGATACTGACGGTACAATCCCCCGTCGTTTGGCACATGCCGTAGAAAGGCGAATTGAATTGGCCGAAATTCGTTACATTGAAAATCGCTTTTATCTTTTTATTTTTTGCACACAGCTTTTCGATTATGTCACGAGTGCCGTCGGTTGAACAATTATCTATAAAGAGGATTTCGTAATCATATCGATTTAAAGCGGTTTGCAAAATATCCGTTAATCGTTCCGCCATCGCTTCAACGTTTTCTTTTTCGTTATACGTGGGTACCAATATGCTGATTTTTTTCATTTATATGCTTTCCCGTATCACCCGTATCATTTTATCCAACATCTGATCGGTCATGCCGGGATACACGCCGATCCAAAATGTATCATACATAATTCGGTCGGTCACATCCAGCGTACCGCTGATCCGGTAGCCTTCCCCGTTTTCGCGCATTTGATCGAAGCACGGATGGCGCACAAGATTTCCGGCAAAAAGAGCACGTGTTTGGATATTCGCCGCTTCAATTTTTTTTACGAGTCCTGTTCTATCCGTGCCGGGCTTGCACGTTATTAAAAAACCGAACCAACTCGGATCGCTTGAGACAACGGGTTCGGGAAGTATGAGCTTGTTTTCCAGACCTGTAAGTCCGTCTTTCAAACGCTTCCAGTTATACTTTCGGCGTTCCACGAATATCGGAAATTTTTTAAGCTGCGCGCAGCCGATCGCCGCCTGCATATCCGTCGCTTTCAAATTATAGCCGAAGTGGCTGTATGTATATTTATGATCATATCCGAGCGGAAGTTCTCCGTATTGCTTGTCAAAACGATGTCCGCACTTATTATCCACCCCGCTCGGACAAATACAATCACGCCCCCAATCGCGCAGGGATCGAATAATTCTATGCAGTAACGGATCGCGGGTATATACGGCTCCACCCTCGCCCATCGTCATGTGGTGCGGCGGATAAAAACTCGACGTACCGATATCGCCGACGGTTCCGGTCTTATACGTCTTACCGTCAATCGTGTATTCCGAGCCGAGTGCATCGCAGTTATCTTCTATGAGCCAAAGGTTGTGTTCGGTACAGAATTCTTTTACGGTTTTTAAGTCAAACGGATTTCCGAGTGTGTGCGCAATCATCACGGCTTTTGTTTTATCGGACAACGCCCCTTCGAGTTTTGTTATGTCGATATTGTATTGAGGAATTGTTACGTCGACGAAAACGGGGACCGCACCGTATTGAATGATCGGCGTTACGGTCGTAGGAAATCCGCACGCAACAGTAATCACTTCGTCCCCTCGTTTCAGCTGACGTTCTTTTAAAAGCGGCGATGTAAGTGCCATAAATGCGCAGAGATTGGCGCTTGACCCTGAATTGACGAGGGAGCAAAACGGCACGCCGAGATACTTTGCAAGCTGCGCTTCAAATTGGTCTGTGTAACGTCCGTTCGTAAGCCAGAATTCAAGGGAACTGTCCACAAGATTCATCATTTCCTGTTCGTCGAACACGCGGCTTGCATAGCTGATACGGTCGCCGTCCTTGTATTCAGGCTTTACCATGAATTTCTTGTAATATTCTTTTACGGCTGAAAGAATCTGCTCCGCGGCTTGTTCTTTTGTGTTGTTTTCAAACATGGTATTCCTCGAAATATTCCTTTATCTGTCTATCGGTCATTTCCTTTGCAGAATTGCCGCTTGAAACGCTTTTTTCCCATTCGACAATTTTTTCCACTGCCGTTCGTATGTTCCACTTCGGATACCAACCGAGGACGGTTTTTGATTTTGAGCAGTCGAGTTTCAAAAAATTAGCTTCATGAGGAGCATCGACTTCTTCTATAACTTTCCAAGATGCGCCGCTTCCCCACGCGCCGCAAAACAAATCCGCAAGCTTACCCGTCGTAATGCAGCTTTCATCATCGGGCCCGAAGTTATAGCTTCCGCCGTATTTTTCTTTGTTTTCGTATTGCATTTCGGCAAGCATAAGATATCCGCGTAAACATTCAAGAACATGCTGATAGGGGCGTATACTGTTTGAATTGCGAAGTATTATCTCTTTGCCGCTTTCCACAGCGCGGATACAATCCGGAATAATCCTATCCGGCGCATAGTCTCCGCCGCCTATGACGTTACCGCTTCGGGCTGTACTTATGGCCGCACTGTTCCGCTCCGTAAAAAACGAATTTTTATAACTGTAAGTAACCAACTCGGAACACGACTTGGAATTGGAATAGGGGTCAAAGCCGCACAGCTCTTCATTTTCACGATAACCCCACGCCCATTCTCTATTGAGATACACTTTGTCGGTAGTGACATTTACAAATGAGTGCACGCTGTCACAGCTGCGCACGGCTTCAAGAACATTTACCGTCCCCATCACATTTGTTTCATATGTAATGACCGGCTCTTTATAGCTCGTACGAACAATCGGTTGGGCGGCCAAGTGAAAGACAATATCCGGACGAAAGGTATTTACCGCATCGCGGAGCTTCGCTCCGTCGCGGATGTCGGCGATTATACTGTCGGTATCTTTCGCTGTCCCTGTCGATACGAAGAGACTCGGTACTGTAGGCGGTTCAAGAGAATATCCTGCAACACGAGCACCCGCGCTGAGTAAAATACGGCAGAGCCACGTTCCTTTAAAGCCCGTATGTCCCGTTATAAATATCTTCTTTCCATTGTAAAACGATAAATTCATGCTCAGTCTTTCCAAATTTTCCACGGTGCGTCGCCGCTTACCCAAAGCCGCTCGAGCTTTTCTTTTTCCCGCAGAGTATCCATGCATTGCCAAAAACCGCGATGAATATACGCATTCAACTGATTATCCGCAACCAGCGATTTTAGCGGCGCCTGCTCAAAAACGGTCGCATCACCTTCGATATAATTCATCACTCCGGACTCGCATACCATAAAGCCGACATTGATAAGATCACCATCCTCATCGTCTTTTTCTCGGAATGATTTTACGGATCCGTTCGCAACTTCAACGATTCCCTTGTTCTGACCTAGATTGTAACACGTCATCGTTGCAAGCTTGCCGGATTTTTTATGCGATGCGAGCAATGCCGCCATATCGATATCGCCTACTGCATCACCGTAAGTGAGCATAAACGGTTCATTTCCGATATATTCTTTTATGCGTTTAACTCGTCCGCCGGTCATCGTCTGTAAACCGGTGTCGACAACAGTAACTTTCCAATCATCTTTCGGTTTGTTATGGAATATGCATGCATTATCCTTCATATCAAACGTAACATCGCTGTTATAGAGAAAATAATTTGAAAAATATTCTTTGATGATATGCTGTTTGTATCCGGCACAGATAATGAATTCTTTAAAACCCTGAGCAGCGTAGACTTTCATGATATGCACGATAATCGGAAGCTCTCCGATTTCAATCATCGGCTTGGGCTTTAGATGAGACTCTTCACTGATTCGAGTTCCGTAACCTCCGGCTAAAATAACGACTTTCATAAATCAACGAGTCCTCGTTTGGTCGAATTATAATGGCGGAAAATCACAAAAATAATACAGATACCTTTAAGAGTGTCTACAATGTGATTTCTGCTATTCCCCAAAAAAATCGCATGTATAGTAATTTTGAAAATCATATTCCTCCCGTATAAAAAGTCAACGAACAAGGTGCCTTCCTAAACTATTTAATTTATGACAACAAGAGCTTATCCGGAAAGGCTGATATGTAAAATTAATTTATTTTACTCAGCAGACATTTTGCAATATATACACCCCCTCTTCCGGCAGAAATCACCGACCTAAACGGTATCTCCATATACCGGCGCGGTTTTTTCCGTATGTTTTCCGAGATGTGTAGACATTGCGCTTATTTATGGGACAAGCTCCCTTCGTAAACAGTTTGCAACTGAATTGCGAGTATCATAGCACGGTTTATGCTTATCGTCAATTTATCGGAATTTGAAAAAAACTACTCCAACTCTTCATATTTTAAATCAAATGTCAGGCTGTTATTTGCGAGTGAAGAACGGACTGTAATTCGTTTTTGCTTTTTATTGACTTTGACAATATTACCTTCATATCCCACGAAGGGTCCTACTATTGCTTTTATTTTTTGATTGGGAAGAAACCGTATCTTTGAAACTCCTAAGACTTCGCCGTTATGTATCAGGAATTTCAATTCTTCTAATGCCGCTCCTGCTATTTTGGTCGGATTTTGATTATCCCGCAAAATTCTGCAAAAACCTTTTATCGCACGGAGTTCGGTAAAAAAATCTGCCGTCAATTCTTCGATTTGGAAAAACAGATATCCCGAAAAAAGGGTTCCTAAAAACCAACCTCTTTTTTCGGTATACATTTTTCTTTGAAAATAATAAAAACGTACGGAAGGATATTTCTCTTTTAGTATTTCAGTTGCTCTTTCCTTAAATTTTTCTTCTTCCCCTGTAAAAATCATTATACAGTAATATTCCATAACAGATTTCCAGTACGGTGTAATATTTCTATCAAAAGTATGACAATGACCGCATATACTATTTTTATCAAATATAATTTCTAAATCCGTAACATCTATCACGAAACGTTTAATCTTTCATATAAACGTGTATCGTTACATATCCGTCTCGCTCTATTTTAATGTAGCACGAATTTTCCCAAATATCAACCTTTTCCGATTCCATTTTCAGCATACTGCCGTAACCGATTAATACGCGCCGCATTTTGTGATATAGTTTTCCTATGCACGTATTTTGGAAAAACGTCCGCAGCATAATCGATTATCGTGGGATCACTTTAAAGATGCTTGCGTCTCTTGCGGACGTACCGTATTCGACGATTACAAACGGAAAAAACACAGAACGGCAGCCGTCGGTCGAAACGGCATTTAAAATCGCTTCGGCGTTGAACAAGTCGATCGAGTCTCTTATGTGCGATACGGCACGGCTTCAAAGCGAATGTAGCGTTTTAAAATTAAAAAATTCACTCAGCAAAAACGATATCGCACTCTGCCGCAAATACGAAAACATCATCGATTCTCTCGAAAAGCTTCCCATTCGCACACGTGAACCGATTATTAATTTAATCTTAACCGTCAGCGGAAGAAATTCCGAATCGGAAAGCGAATCGAAAAAATTGTCAACAAAAGAGCATGCCGAATATAACGTTGAGAAAAGCGATGATCAAAGCGGGGGAACGATCTCAAAAGTCGATTACGCTTTCGACAGACCGCCCAAAAATTGAAGTTTTAGGAAAAATCCCCCTCGCGCTCAAATACCGGTGAAAAAGCAACGGCTCGAAAATGAAGCCCCCGCGCTCAGCACACGCTATATGCAAAAGCGGGGGGCGTCGCACATCTTGTTGTCCCGTTGCACATACTCACGCCCCCGCAGCACCTCATTTATACTCCTCACTTCACTCAACCACAAGCTTGCCTGCTGTGCATTCTCGCACAGCGGAAAAATCACTCAACCGCAAGCTCACCTGCTGCAGCGTAGTCCGCCGCCCGTTTCCGTCACTCAAACGAAAGTCCGTCCGCCCCCGGTTTCGCCGTCACTTTGATCGCAGCCCCGTCGGAAAACTTTCCTTCGAGCAGTTCTTTTGCAAGCGGATTTTCGACATACGTTTGAATCGCTCGCTTTACCGGCCGCGCACCGAAGGCGGGATCGTAGCCCTTGTCGGCGAGGAAGGCTACGGCTTTGTCGTCGAACGAAATTTTGATCCGTCTGTCGTCGAGCCTGTGCGATACGCGCTCGAGCTGATTTTTGACGATGCCCGAAATACAGCTTTGATCGAGGCGGCCGAACATGACGATTTCGTCGATGCGGTTTAAAAATTCGGGACGGAACGTCGATTTGAGCATCTCGCTCACTTTTATTCGCGCGTCGTGCATTTTCTCGGGCGTGTCGGCGTCGAGGATCACATCGCTTCCGAGGTTGCTCGTCATGATGATGATCGTATTCTTAAAGTCGACGAGGCGTCCCTGTCCGTCGGTCAAGCGTCCGTCGTCGAGCACTTGGAGCAGCACGTTGAATACGTCGGGATGCGCTTTTTCGATTTCGTCGAACAGCACGACGCTGTACGGACGGCGGCGCACCGCTTCGGTAAGCTGTCCGCCTTCATCGTAGCCGACGTATCCCGGAGGAGCGCCGATCAGACGCGAAACGGAAAACTTTTCCATATATTCGCTCATGTCGATTCGCGTAAGCGATTTTTCATCGTTGAACAAAAAGTCCGCAAGCGTTTTCGCGAGCTCCGTTTTTCCGACGCCGGTCGGGCCGATAAACAAAAAGCTTCCGAGCGGACGATTCGGATCGCTCAAGCCCGAGCGGTTTCTGCGGATCGCGTCCGAGACGACTTGCACCGCATCGTTTTGTCCGATAACGCGCTTATGCAGCACGGATTCGAGCTGCAAATATTTTTGCTTTTCGCTCGACAGCATCTTTGCGACGGGGATTCCCGTCCACTCGCTGACGACGCGCGCGATGTCTTCTTCGGTCACTTCCTGCCGCAAAAGAGATTCGCGGCCGCCGTCGTTTTTGCTTCCGGCTGCCACCGCGGCGGAAAGCTTTTTTTGCAGATCGGGGATAATGCTGTACTTCAATTCGGCGGCTTTCGCAAGGTTTCCTTCGCGCGTATATTTTTCTTCATTGAAGCGCGCCTGTTCGAGTTTTTCTTTGATATCGCGGCTCTTGTTGATATCGGCTTTTTCATTTTGCCACTGGAGCTTCATCGCATCGCGCTTCGCCGAAAGATCGGCGAGTTCTTTTTCGAGTTTTTCGAGCCGCTCTTTCGACGCTTCGTCGTCTTCTTTTGCGAGCGACTGCTTTTCGATGGACAGCTGCATGATCTTCCGTTCGATTTGATCGAGCTCGGTCGGCTGGCTTTCGATTTCCATTTTGAGCCGGCTCATCGCTTCGTCTACAAGGTCGATCGCTTTATCGGGCATAAATCGATTCGTGATATAGCGGTTACTGAGGACTGCCGCCGCAACGAGCGCTTCGTCGTCGATCCGCACGCCGTGGTGAATTTCGTATTTTTCGCGCAGGCCGCGAAGGATCGCGATCGTATCTTCGACCGACGGTTCCGAGCAATAAACCGGCTGAAAGCGGCGTTCGAGCGCCGCATCTTTTTCGATGTATTTCCGATATTCGTCGAGCGTCGTCGCTCCGATCGCCCGAAGCTCTCCGCGAGCGAGCACCGGTTTTAATAAATTCGAAGCGTCCATAGAACCTTCGGACGCGCCCGCACCGACGATCGTGTGCAGCTCATCGATAAAGAGCACGATCTGTCCTTGGCTTTTTTGCACTTCCGTGATGACGGCTTTGAGCCGCTCTTCGAATTCTCCGCGGAATTTCGCGCCTGCGACAAGGGAACCCAAATCGAGGGCGAGAAGGCGCTTGTTTTTCAAGCTTTCGGGAACGTCACCCGATGCGATACGACGTGCAAGTCCTTCGACGATGGCGGTTTTTCCGACGCCCGGCTCTCCGATGAGCACCGGGTTGTTTTTCGTGCGGCGGCAGAGCACTTGCATGACGCGCCTTATCTCTTCGTCACGCCCGATGACCGGATCGATTTTATCCTGGCGTGCAAGCGAGGTCAAATCGCGACAATATTTTTCGAGCGAGCGCATCGAAGATTCGGGATCGTTGCCGGTCACCTGCTGATTGCCCCGTACCGCTTTCAGCGCTTCCAAAATCGCTTTTCGGTCGATACCGTGCTTTCTCAGCATATCGCCCGTGCGCCCGTCCGATTCGCTCATCGCAAGGAAGATATGCTCGGTCGAAAGGTATTCGTCGTGCATATCTGCCATCGCTTTTTCGGCTTTTGCAAGCGTTTTTTGCGCTTCGGATGAAAGCGACATCTGCACGTTGCCTCTCACCGTCGGGTAAGAAGCGAGCAATGCGTCGTTTTCTCGAAGCAGCGTTTCGACAGGCACGCCGATACGCTCGACAAGGGGCGGGACGATACCGTCTTTTTGCTTTAAAAGCGCGTCGAGTATATGTTCGAGTCCTATTTCACTGTGATCGTTTTGCTGAGCAAGAGCGCTCGCCTGCTGCAGCGCGTCCTGCGTTTTAAGTGTAAAGTGTTCGTAATCCATGCTTTAAACATACTCACGAATTGCGAATAAAGCAAGAATTTATCTATGACAACCACGGAAATCAATTTTTATCTAAAAGGCCGGATGTCGAGCTTTTTGAAAAGCAAATGACACTACAGTTTTTCGATTTCCGCTTTCGAAAGACCGGTCGCTTTCGCTATCACTTCAAGACTCATCTGCATATCCGATAAAATTTTTGCCGTTTCCCGCTTTGCTTGATATGATCCCGCCGCAATGCCGTCGCGTCTCCCCCGCTCAAAGCCGATCTTCTCACCTGCCATGCGTAAGTCATCTTCCCGTATATTCAACGACATGTATACGCTCCTGAACTTTTCGTTCCGTTTCGCTTTTTCGACAAGCTCATCGATGTGCTGTGTAAAACCGCTCGTCGCTCGCCTCTCGCAAAGATACTCCAACAAAGCGCTCAATTCAGGCTCATCCTCTTTACCGTAGGCACCCACATTATAAAATACTTTATACGATTTGTCATCAAGAAGAATACTGCCGTCCTCACTGCATAAATTGCGAAACGTATATACAGGTAAACCTCTACCGAAGGGATCCTGCGTACAGATAAAGATGACGTAGCTCTCTTTCAGTTCCGCGTAACTTTGTCCGCGTAAGAGGTTATCGACATCCATAAGGCTTTGGTAATAACGCGTACGTTTGGGAAGAGAGGGCGGGATCGACGTTTGTATTTCTATATCGAAGATGCGATCGGGGTCTGAGACATAGACATCGAGGCGTATGCCCTTGCTTTCGTAAAAGGGTGCTATCGTTTTTTGCAGCGAGGGATATTCTATTTTGCCGACTTTGATGTGTAATAAGCGCTCCAATACGCCTTTACAAATTCTTTTGTTTTTCATGACCGTACCAAACATAAAGTCGTCGGTAAAGGAGAGTTCTTCGACGGGTTTATGGGTATATTCCATAGCTGCACCTTCGGTTATTGAGATAGTGCGGTAAGGAAGCCGCTGAACTATATATCGCCTGCAAAGTGATAAATTACGCGGTTTTTTGTAAAAATAAACGGAAACATCATTTCCTGCGCGGGGAACTTCGCGCTCCGCGCTCGTTGCAAGTTGCGCGGGGAACTTCGCGCTCCGCGCTCGTTGCAAGTTGCGCGGGGAACTTCGCGCTCCGCGCTCGTTGCAAGTTGCGCGGGGAACTTCGCGCTCCGCGCTCGTTGCAAGCGGCGCGGGAGACCGTAATCGAAATCGCACTGCAGCTTGACTGCGGTGTAGGCATTGAACTTCGTGTTAGTCATTATACGGCGAGTCTAAGTTCAGTAATGACTCTCGACATATTTACGTAATCTTCATCATCATGCAAAAGAGCAATGTTATTCTCAATCGCAGTTTCTGCAATAAGCAAATCTATTGTGCTGCGGATTGTAATGCCTTTTCTTCGGCATCTAAAATTCAATTGGGCGGCATTTTCAAATGATTGTACGTCAAGTTTAAACGAATACAGGGGGATATATTTCAAATAAGATTTTAAGGTTGAAAATTCTTTTTCATCTTTTGAACCTTGCAAAATTTCCTGATAAATAAACTCATTAATACAGAAAGGCTCTTCACTTTATATCAAATTATCGAGAAATTTTATTCCTTTAGTTTCTCTTCCCTTGAAATAATTTATAAAAACTGGAGTGTCCACAAAAATCATTATACACTCCGCATAGCTTTGTAGTCATAATCATCTGAAAATTGAATTTTACCTTTTAAGTCTGCCAAAGATTTCTTTTTTGTTTTTGTAATAGAAGACGGCAAGGCTCAGATTTCGCCTTCTTCCGCCTGACCGAATTCGCAGAGCGCGAAAGCGACGTGCGCGTCTTCGATGATTTCAAGGCTTTTGCCGATGCGGCGGTACAATTTGATTTCTCCCGTTCCGCTTCCGCCGGCAAGCAGTTTGAGCACTTTTCGGTTTCCTTCGGGAAGTTCGATATTGCGCACAAAGAGTTTCGATGTGTGACACACGATATCGATGTCGATGACCCATTTTTTCATATCGGCGCTTACCGACCAGTGCAGCCGCTCGCCCTCTTCGTCGGCGGGCATTTCGGTACAATCCCATAAAATTTTTTCCGATGCACCTCTTTTTTTCGCTTCAAGCGCGATGTCCGTATCTTCGAGTTCGAGCGCAAGGGAGAGATTATCTTCAAATATTCCCTGCACCGTAAAACTCGAATTGAACAGCGCCTTTCCGCTGATGCGGCTCGTCAAATGGGATGACGAAATATGAAAATAAGGAGCCGGAAACATACGGAGAAAATGAGCATCGATATAGCCGTATGATTTTTTCGGAAGCACGCTGAACTCGCGCCCGTCGAGCGTAATGCTTCCCGAAAACGCCGTTCGCGCCCCTGCGGGAATCCATCGATCCGAGCTTTTTTTATAGCCTGCGGAAAATTGCTTTCGGATTTCAAAGCGCAGATCCCATGAAATATCTCCCGCGTCGCAAAAGTATTCGGGATGCGCGGTATGCTCTTTTAACGTACACGAAAGTGCGCCTGAAATTTTTCCGTCGTCGAACGAACAGTTTCCGACGGTAACAGGAGAAAGTCTGAACCCGCCGGCAGTATCGTTGAGCGCATAGTAGCTGCAAATCTGTTTCGGTTTTACGCCGAAAGTTCCCGCGCGCACGGCGACGTACGACGGCGTTAATATAGATTCGGAGCGCAAATTGAATGCAGCTTCCGTTCCCGCAAGCGCATACTGCAAATCGTCTTCAGATATCGCCGTACGCGGTTTAAAGCCGAGCACGCTTTCATTCGGTGAAAGACCCGGGTTGAGCATTTCCCATTCGACGAAGAACAACTGCTCCGCGCCGGAGAGCGCATCGATACCGGTAAAGACATAGCGTGCCCACACGACACCGTTTTTTTTCAGCGCGGAGTGCGGCTTCCATCTGCTGCAATTAACAATTTTTTTCGGAGCCGTCATCACAAATCTCCGGGTCGCATATCATCCGAGAATTTTTTCGATGCTCTTGGTAATCGCTTTTTTGTCGCGCGGAAAATTGGCGTCGAGAAATTCAAAGCATTCGACGGCGGCGCGCTGCGCGTGTTCGTACCATATCGTATACAGTTCCGACTTTATATCTTCACCCGGGTACGGCGCGCCCTGCACGTCGGAGACGAGACTGCGCAGCATCCGTATACATTCTTTTGTTTTTTTGTCCATCATAGACGACACCTCGTTTTTGAGTATTATAGCGACAAATCGATAATAAAGCCAGTGCCTTTTACCGATTTATCGCAGATCACCGCAGTATTCCCGCCTGCAATCGCGCGGGCGTTTTCGGCTGCCGCATGCAAAGAAGCGGCATCGACCGCAAGGATCGCCGCTATATATTCGCTCCATTCTTCATGAGTCATCGCATAAAGCTTTCGCAAAAACCCGCGCGCACCGCGCGATTGAGGCGACTGAGGCTTCGTCACGTCTCCGTAAGTTCCCGTCACCGCGCGGGAAACATCGGTATCGCTGAAACGCATAGCGCACACCTCATCGAGGCAGCTTTTAAACGTTTTTATCGATTCGAGCGGAGACGGATCGCGGTAGGTGGTCATCGAAAAGATTTCAGTTGAAATGTCAAAACCCGCCGATGCACCGTATGCGCCGCCTGTCGTCCGTATGCGTTCCCAAAGGATATTGCCGCGCATCCAGTGGCAGAGCACCGTAAGCGCCGCTTTTTCCTGCATCGTCAATCCGCCGAGATACACCGACTGCGCAGCATAGCCCACTTGCGACGAAAGCGTACACGTTTGAAAGCGTTCGTCTTCCCCCTCGCCGGCCGTTTTTACAAGCGCATAATATTCGCCGTTTTCCGGACGGACAAGCGGAGAGAGCTCGTGCAAGCCTGTCTTCCGTGCGAATTCGGGAATGCGCGGAAGCACGGTTTTAAGCGACGCTTCGTCGGCCGTGATGTGAATAAGACCTCCCGCATTTCGAATCGATTTTGCCATATCGGAAAAACGATTTCCGACCGAACCGGGATTTTCTTTGCAGATCTTTTCGATCGTCAAAACCTGCGCGACGCCTCCCCACGCTTCTTCGACGGCGGAAGACCTTCCGAGATTCCGCGACGCTCTGAGTTTTGCGTAGCGCGAACCGGAGGGAATGACGGACGAACGGATATCGTTTTTCATTTCGTCCAAAATCGTTTTGACCCGCTTTTCATCCGAAAATTCCGTAAACGCGATCGCTTCTCCGAAAAGCGCGAGCGCTTCATCCGTTTTTTCGACGGGCAGCTTGATGCTGAACGAAAGCCAATCGCGGCCGATATAGTGTTTGTCGCGAACCGAAGAAGCCGCCTTTTGCGCATACGCGCTTTTATACGAGTCGCCCGTCAGCGTGCGCACTCCCATATCGCCCGAGCACAGGGAAGCGGCTGCGGCGCACTCGTCCCATTTTTTTCCGTTCCAGCCGGTATTCGTCGCACAGGCGGCAAAGGCCGGAATATACGGATATGCGCCTATGGGAAGCGCATCGGCAGGATAGCACACATCGATATAGACAATACCGCCCGTCGCTTCACGGTTTACAAAAAGCGCGACTTCGCTTCCGTCCGCTCCTAAACATGACGACACGTCGGTTGCAATCGGCTCGACTTTCTTTTTCAAATCCGACGGGAGAATATGCGGTATGCACGCAGTCTCCTTTTCCGTCTCTTTCCGCTTTTGATAGGCGTGCAGCGCTTCGGTGTTCCGCCGCACTTCACCCGCGTCCGCGCCTTTTGCAAGAGATGCGATAAGCTCGCGTTCTTTTTTCGCACGTTGTTTTAAAAACGAAGCTTCAGGCGTTACGACGACGAAAGAGCGGGCGGTGTTGTCCAAAAAAACGCGCCGTATGAGAGAAGCGATATGGTTTTTATCTGCGGCGATTTTTCGCTTGACCCTATCGAAAGCGGAGCGGTAGCCGAGCGTCGATGCGGGAGATGCGCCGTAGTTCCAGCCGTTCAGTGCACGATCGGCGAGTTCGAGAGAAAAAGGATCGCCCCGCACGCGAACGACTTCGCGGTTTGCAAAATCGACGGCGAGAAGAGCCGCATCGATATCGTTTTTCGGAATGCCGTTTTCACATAAATCGACAAGCGTAGAAATTATTAATTTTTTTACCGCATCGGCATCTTTTTTATCGACGCCGCTCAAACCGAAATAGAGCATTTGACAAAACGCTTCGGCGCCTCCGCCTGCGGCGAGCCGTTCGCCCAAACGCGAATCGGTCAAGGCCTTTGCGACCGGAGAGCTGTCGTTTCCTGCGAGAAGCTGCAGCAAAAAAATCACTTCCATCGTATCGTCGATATTCGATGAAAGACCGTATCGCCAGTTGAGCGTTACGTTCGATTTTTTCGCATCCGACGCGGGGCCGGCCGCATAGACGACCGCTTCTTCGCTCATCGCTTTCGGCTCTTCAAGTTTTCGGAAGTTTTCGCCGAAGGCGGGAAAACTTTTCGGCACATCGGGAACCGGATAGATTTTTTCGAGGCGATCGAAAAAGCTTTGCTGCATAAAATCGAGCTGCGTTTCCGTCTTTATATTTCCGTATAAAAACAAAAGACAATTCGCCGGACTGTAATACGAGCGATGAAAATCTTTAAAGCGCTCATAGGTAAATGACGGGATGACGAGAGGGTCGCCGCCGGAATCGTTTGCATAGCAGGTACCGGAAAACAGGCTTTTAAATTGTTCGTCGAAAGCGACGGAATTGAACGACGAATAATTTCCTTTCATTTCGTTGTACACGACGCCCTGAATCGAATAGCCGCCCTTCCCGTCTTCTTCAAGGCGGTGCCCTTCCTGATAAAAGGTTTCTTTTTTTAACAAGGGAAAAAACACCGCGTCGGCGTATACGTCCATCAAATGGAAATAATCTTTTTCGTTTGCCGAACTCGCGGGGTACACCGTCTTATCGGGATAGGTCATCGCATTTAAAAAAGTGTACACGCTTTGGTTCATCAAATTGACAAAAGGTTCTTTGACCGGAAATTTTTCCGAACCGCAAAAAACCGAGTGTTCGAGTATGTGCGGCGCTCCCGTCGAATCGGCAACGGGAGTACGAAACGCAAATGCAAAGAGATTTTCTTCATCGTTATTTACTAAGTGAAAAATTTCGAGCCCCGTCTTTTTATGGCGGAGATACAATCCCTTCGATTCGCAGTCGGGGATATCGGAAACCGATATGAGGTCGAAGCCTTTATAAAATTGTTTCAACTGTCACTCCACGTATTCGCCGTCGTCACGGCCGTCGATTTTAAATTTGCCTTGTTCATACGCGCTCCGCATCGCAGCCAAAAATTTTCCGGTTACGTCATCGCAGTCGCGCTTGGACATGGGCTTGGCAAGCTGTTCTTCTTCGAGAACGGTATCTCCCCTGCCCTTCGAAACGTTGTATAAAATTTTTTTTCGAAACGGCTCGGACTTTCCCGCGATGAGATAGGCGATCTCTTTTTCGCTCATCGATCTCAAAAGCTCCTGGATAAAACGGTCGTCCGATTTTTCGACGTCTCCGAGCGTAAAGAGCCGTTTCCGTATGTCGTTTGCCAAATCGGCATCTTCTCCGGAAATCGTTTCGATGATTTCGTCTTCCGATGCAAGAGGCATACGCCTGAGGATTTCGGCGAGCGCACTTCTCCCGTCGATCGATTCCGCTTTTTCCGCAGCAATCGAAAGCGATTTTTCGTATATCGCTTTGTCGGTGCGGCGAAGCACATCGGGAGAAACCGGCTGCATTTTCGCAAGACGTGAAATCACATCGCGCTTCACCTCTGCGTCCATTTTCCCGATAACGGCGGCAGCTTTTTCAGGCTTTATGCGAGAGAGCACGAGCGCCTGTACCGCAGGCGATTCGTCTTTTAATAAAAAATACACGCGCTCGCCGTCTGCCGTGTTGAGATATTCGAAGGGCTTTCCGCCCGAGAGTGAAACCGCCTTTTGCAGCATCGCTTCGGCCTTTTCGGCACCGTACGCTTTTTCGAGCATTTCCCGCGCGATGTCCGCACCTCCGCTCTGCCGCGCCTGTTTTAACAAGCCTTCGAATTCGGAAAGTATTTCGGACGCTTCTTTCGGATCGACGCTCCTGATCGACGCGATTTCGGGAATGATTTTTTCAGTCTGTTCTTCGGTCAAGTGCCGCATGACTTTTGCAGCTTCATCGACGCCGATTATTAAAAGAAATTTTGCGACACGGCGGTAGACGCTGTCGCCGGATGAGCTTTCCGGTATCTTTAATAAGCCGCCTTTTTTCAGCGTGTCCGCCGCACGGGAAAGTCCTTCGTTTCCGCCGGAGTTTCCGGCACCTGCGTTCTGCAAAGCCGCCTGTTTCGACAAGGTTTCGCTTTCGGAAAAAATATTTGCAATTTTTCGATTGACGCCTTCAAAGGGCTTGTTCGATCCGCTGCCGGTCGGCGATTGTGAGAGCCGTGCCCGTGCGCTGCCTTCCTCGCTCGGCCGCACACCCGAAGCTTGCAGCGCGCTCCCATCCGCGGGGTGCTCTCCCTTCCGTGCTCCGTTTTTATATGCATTCGCCCGAATATCGTTCAGATTCATAGCGTACATAATATAACGAAATAAAATATCGGGCAAGGCTGTCGCATATCCGCCCGTTTTTTGTTATAGTAAACGCGGAACAACAAGTACGGGAGAAATTATGAAACGATTCGACGTTACGGCGCTCGGTGAAATACTTATCGACTTTACGCCTGCGGGCAAGTCGAAAAACGGCAGAACACTGTTCGAAGAAAATCCGGGAGGCGCACCGGCAAATGCCGCAGCAGCTGCCGCAAAGCTCGGCGCACGAGCCGCTTTTATCGGAAAGACAGGGGATGACCAATTCGGCCGCGATGCGAAAGCGGCGCTCGAAAACTGCGGTGTCTATACGGGAGCGATGAAGACGGACAAGCGTCATACGACCCTCGCTTTCGTAACGCTTGCACACTCAGGCGAGAGAGCGTTTTCCTTCGCGCGCTCGGACGGCGCCGACATCAATCTGTCGGCCGATGACATCGATGAAAAATTAATAAACGAGAGTACGTTTTTGCATATCGGCTCTCTTTCGTGTACCGACGAACCCTCTCTTTCGGCGACGCGCAAAGCGATCGGAGCCGCGAAAAACGGCGGGATATTCATCTCGTACGATCCGAACTGGAGAGAACCGCTGTGGCGAGACAAAGAAGAGGGTATTGAAACGATGCGCTCGCTTTTTAAATATGCCGATTTTGTTAAAATCGCCGACAACGAACTCGCGCTCATGTACGGAGAAAACACGCCGATCGCCGCACGGGAGATCCTCGACGAAGGCGCAAAGCTTGTCTGCGTAACACTCGGCAAAGACGGCGTCTTCTATAAAACGCAAGGGTACGAAGGCATCGTATCGATCCCGCAATACAATATCGAAGTGCGCGATACGACAGGCGCGGGCGACGCGTTTACCGGTGCGCTTCTCTATCGGCTGACTCGGCGCGAAAATCCGTTTTCATTTACCGAAGACGAACTCAAATGCGATCTGCACTTTGCAAATGCCGCCGCAACGCTCTGCGTGTCGCGATACGGTGCAATCCCCGCATTGGCGTCTCTTTCCGAAACGGAAAAGCTCCTCGCTTCTTTTCCCGGCATCAGTGGCAAACAGCCGTGATCCGTGCGAAGAGCTCTGCGAGATCGTAATCGTCCGAATGCACTTTATCACACGGCTACGCAAAGTCTACGGAGAATCCGGCGGCTTCAAGCTTTGCTGCGCGGTAAACGGTTTCGGCGCTTTTTCTTCGCGGACAATCTTTGCACACGTCGAACCGTCAAGCGAAAAAAATTATCAGGTCGAAACTCGCCGTTCAGTTGGCGCGTGAAATTATTGGAAAATTTCGAGTTTTAGAAAAATCGAAATTGAACTTATTAAAAATTCAATCGATCAAACGGCCGGCAAGGGGCTGTCCGAAAAAATCAATCTTCGAATAGTCTCACTGATTTAAGTATGGGACGCCCCGCAGCTTTTCCTACGGCGCGCCCTTATCCCCTGCAAAAAAATCGGACACGCATCTCATCAGCGTATCGTAACGTTTTCAAAGCCGAGCGCGGTCATGGACGCGCGAAGGACGGCCCGTGCCTGCACATCCGCGTCGTCCAAAAGCCCTTCGGCGACAAGACGTTCCGCGGCGGATGCTCTGCTCTCTTCGATCCCGTCGAATATTTCTTTCATCGTGATCGGCACGAAAATGCTGCGCTTTTCATCGAAGATTTCCTGCGACGCTATTTCGTTTCCGAGGAGCTCCGATTTCGGAAGCGAAATCGAAACGGATTTTCCGTCTTTCGAAACGGTCGCAGCGATCTTCGAAACGTCGGCAATACCTGCACGCGCCACACCTGAATATTTCACGATGCTGTAGCTTTTTGCCACACCGAGCGCACCGCTTTTTTTTATGCTCACGATTTCACTGTAGCGCAGCTTTACCGTAACGAGTTCGCGGCACAGCACGAGCTGCCGTTCGATCCTCATATATTTTTTCGTAAGTTTTATTTCAGTGATTTTTTTCCTGCCGAAATACGCGCCCGCACCGAGTACGCACAAAAGAAGCGCGGCAAAGATGATTTTCAATAAAAGACGTCGTACGGGAACCTGTGCCGCTTTGATAATTTTTTTCGCCGCGCTTTGCGCAGTCCGCTTTTTCTCTTCGACCGATGTGCGCTCTTCTTTCATATCAATCTCCCGTAAAAACGCTTACACGAACGTGCCGCACTATATGTTCGATTATATCATCGCTTGTCATTTTATGGTATAGTTGAAGTGAGGAATACTATGGGAAAAATAACAAAAGAATCGGCGCGGCGTTTTTTTTCAAAGCCGTCGTCCTATGCGCTGCTGCTCGCCCTTTTTATCGGAGCGTCGGCAGTAAAAAGCAATTTTTACATCGTCGATGAAACGGAGCAGGCCGTCATCACAAGATTCGGCAAATACGTCGAAACCGTCGGCCCGGGTCTGCATTTCAAGCTGCCCTTCGGCATCGACAAAAACTACAATATTCCGGTGCAAGTCGTTCAGACGGAACAGTTCGGTTTTCAGACGATCGAAATGAAGCGGAACAGCCGCTATCAAAACGGTATCGTCGCCGAATCCACGATGCTCACGGGAGATTTGAATATCGTCGATGTCGAATGGATCATTCAATACCGCATCGTCGATCCGAAAGCGTGGCAGTTCAACGTCGAAGACCGCACGCGTACGATCCGCGACATCTCCCGCTCGGTGATCAATACGCTCGTCGGCGACCGCGCCATCCTCGACATTATGAGCGCGGAACGCACGAACATCGAAATGCAGTCGCGCGATATGATGAACGACAATTTTGCAAAGCTCGGTTTGGGCATACACGTTACGACGGTCAAACTGCAAAACATCGTTCCGCCCGAGGGCGTGCAGGATGCCTTCGAAGACGTCAACAAAGCGATACAGGATATGAACCGATTTATCAACGAAGGAAAAGAAGCGTACAATGCCGAAATTCCGAAAGCGCAGGGTGAAGCCGACAAACAGATTTCGGTTGCGCAGGGATATGCGGCGGAACGCGTAAACCGCGCGAGAGGAGACGTCGCCCGATTCAACTCCGTGTACAAAGAATACCGGCGATCGCCGCGCGTCACAAGAGAGCGTATGTATTTGGAAACGATGGACGCCCTTTTCAATTCCGACACGAAGAGTACGCTCATCGACGGCAGGCTGCAAAACGTACTGCCTATAAAACAGCTTTCGGCTTCCGAAGGAGACGCACAATGAAATCGATCAAACGTATCGTACCGCTCCTCGTCGTTTTTTTATTTTTATTAATTTTCTTCTTCGCGTCCGGCCCGCTCTATATCGTCAGAGAGGGAAATCAGGCGATCGTCACGAGATTCGGAAGCATCGCCGAAGTCCGCACCGATGCGGGATTGTATTTTAAAATCCCCGCAGCCGACATGGTGACGACGTATCCGAAACGCATCCTTTCGATCGACGGCGATCCGCAGCGCATCCCGACAAAGGAAAATCAATTTATCGTCGTCGACACGACGAGCCGCTGGAAGATAGCCGATCCGAAATTGTTCTACACGAGTTTTAAAACGATCGAAAACGCAAGCAACCGCCTCAGCGACATCATCGATTCGGCAACGCGTACGGTCGTCACCGCAAACCGATTGAGCGAAATCGTGCGTTCTTCGAACATCATCAACGAGCGCGCGGCAAAGGCCGTCGCAGCGGAAGACGAAGAGACAAAAGAAATCGAATCGCTTGTAAACGTCAATACGACGATCGAAGCGGTCGTGCACGGACGGGGCGCGCTCTGCGAAAAAATGACCGCCGCCGCAAACGCCCTCGTTTCGGATTACGGCATCACGGTTATCGACATCGTACCGCGGCAAATAAAATATTCGGACGAACTCACCGAAAGCGTATACAACCGCATGATAAAAGACCGCAGCCAAGTGGCGCAGGCATACCGCTCGCTCGGAGAAGCGAAAAAAACGGGATGGATCGGGCGGCTCGAAAACGAAAAACGCACGATTTCTTCCGATGCGTATCGCCGCGCCGAAGAGATCAAAGGACAGGCGGACGCGGAAGCGGCGCGTATTTACGCCGAAGCGTACAACCGCGATCCGGAATTTTACGCGTTTTGGAAAAGCATGGAATCGTATGCGAATACGCTAAAAGGCCGCGATGCGACGTACAGCACGAATATGGATTACTTCCGATATTTGTATTCGCCCGAAGGCAGACGATAAAAATTAATAATCAACAATATGAGTGAAATTATATTCGATACGGGATTAAACGAATCGGCATTTGCCAAAACCCGTCTTTCAAATTTGCTTTCCGAATCGGGTATCGCAGCTTTCGCGGACAAAAAATTCGGATCCGATATGACCTTTTCGTTTTCCGAATGGAAGTTCGACGGCGTCAAAACGATCGGAGACGGAGATGGCGCGCACGTACACCTTTGCGGGCGGTTCGGCGAAGAAGAGGAAATGTTCTCTCTTGCGGAAATATTTTTGAGGGCGGAAAGAGGCGGAGAGGCCGAGCGCTATGCGGCAACGGCCGCATCCTATGCGGCGGTATGCGTGATCGAAGAGGCGAAAAAAGAAAACGTAAAAATCGAAAACATCGGTGCGGGCGGCATTTACGTAAAGGCTGCACCCTGGTTTGCAGAAAAACCTGCGCTCCTTTTTTTGCCCCAAGCGCTCTTCGATAAAGCGTGCGCGACCGGCGGCGCATCCTATGCAAAACTGCAGGGCTTTTGGATAAGCAAAGCGCTATCCGAAAGGCGCGGCTCCCTTTCTTTTACGCAGGCGGTTATCGCCTACCGCGCCCTTGCAAAGCGTATGCCTTACGACAAAAGCGATGAGAGCGCGCGGAGCACCGACGAATACGATAAAAATTATATGAAGCTCGAGCACGTCATAAACGGAGTCGATGCGTCTCTTGCCGAAAGCGTCGATGCCGCGCTTGAACTTCCGTCGCGCACTGTAGAAGCGGAAAGGAAAAATGCACACGGATCACACGGTGTGCACGGCGCGGCGGAATCGTTGCATACGGCGGACGGGCAAAAAGAAAAACCCTTTCCGCTTCAAGCTTTTTATGCCGAACTCGGGATCGATGACGGCACGCTGAAAGAAGTGCCGCACCCGGCCGCCCTTCCCCAAAGCGAATTCGACGCAAAGGTCGCATCGTATTATAAATCGAAAAAAAGAAGCATAAGTGCTCGACGCGCGTTCAGACGCAACGCGGGAACGATCGCGGTCTGTTTTGCAGCTTCGGCCCTTATCGCATTTTTCGCTTTCAGCGCGGTACGCAATGCCCGACACCGTCCGTCCGCCGTCGGCCTTACGTCCTTTGAAGTCGCCGAAGCTTTTTACGAAGCGATACACACGCAAAACGTCGAACTCGTCGGCGCGATGTCTTCGGGCAAAGTGTCCAAGCGCTACGGCGATATCGTCGGCGGTATCTATGTCATAAATAAAACGAGGAGCGCCTACGATCCGAAAAACGGCATCGTCACACCCGAAGCGTGGTTCGCCTCCCTTTCGGAGGAAAATGTGGAGGCAAGGCGGGACGTATACGGCATTACTTCTTTTACGCTCGACGGCAAAGAAAGCTCACTTGAAGTCCGCGTACCCGAACGGAGCGAAAAGAGAACGCCGGTAAGAAGCGAAGGAGGCGCACCGCTCGACGACGGCGCTCAAGCGGCGCATACGGCGGAGTATTACACCGTGCGCACGGACGGCGAAACGGGCGATTTTATCGTAGAGCGCAATCGCGATACGGTAAGGCTGACGTATAAAAAGAACAGATGGGCTGTCACCGAAATCGAAGAGGACGAGGACGATGTGCCCGTCGACACCGCAGCGTTCAAATCAGACGCGCTCGCAGCCCTGCAGAAATACGGAGGAGATACCATCCTTGCAACAAGCGCGCTCAAAAAAACATATCCGTGGGTACCCGATCGCGCAGCCGTTCAAAAAGCGGCGGAGCAAAATCAATAAGGGCGAGCCGTGTTCGGATGACGTCCGATTTTACAAGGGCTTATATCCTGTAGCCTGCTTTCCTTATCGATACTTGTTCGGACGGCGCCGTTTTGCGATCCCGCCCTTCGCAATTCCGCTTCCGCTCCAGCCGCCCTTTCAGGCGGCCGCTCCGCGTTGCTACGGTCGGGCGTAGGCGCATCGTATATGCGGACGACATCGTGCGCCCTTACAAAAATGATGCGCCTTTAAAGCCGCTTACTTATGACCGACGTCATTTTTTTCTGCTCTCTGCCGCATGCGATATGCGCATCTTTCGACGTACCGATCGGGAGAGTTTTTCTATTTCCTCAACCGGCAGCTGAATTGCTTCCGCTATCCGTTTGTATGTATAATTATACACTTTTACGTAAATTTCAAACGGTACGGTTTTTTCATATAAGCGGCAGATGTATTCCAAAAATCGCAGCGGCATATTTTCATTTATCGATGACTGCTGTTCGACGAGGATAATAATCTTACCGTTCAACAACATCGAAATGTCGTTATAGCGTCCCGTGTAAATCGTCTGTTCGAGGACAATCGGTTTGATCGCCGTCTCTTCGATCTTTAAGTTTGTGTTGTGGATTGCATTGTAGAGCGATAGAAAATTTTCTTTCGCCTCATCGCATTTTTACCGGCGGGCGTTTTTTTTGCGTTCGTCTCCGGCGCAGTCCGCGCGGATGTGCGTTTATCCGGGGGCTGTCCAAAAACTTCAGTTTTTGAACAGCTTCCTTGATTTTATATGCGATGTTTAAAATTAAGTCCTTGCAATATAAAGACTTAATTTTAAACTCGACGGGCTGTCGAAAAAGTAACCAACTTTTGAGACAGCCCCTTATCCGCGGCTCCGCGAGGAGCCGTTTTGTTTTTGCGCTTTATCGTCTGCGGCCGAAGAGGCGCAGGAGGGCGAGGAAGATATTGATAAAATCGAGGTAGAGTTCGAGCGCTCCGATGATCGACGCTTTTTTGAACGTATCCGATCCGTCCGAATATTCGGCCGCCCTTAAAATCTTTTGCGAATCGTATGCGGTAAGTCCGACGAAGACGACGACGGTGATGAGCGAAATGAGCCACGAAAATCCCGACGAGCGCAAAAATAAATTGATGAGTGAAGCGATGATGATGCCCCACAGAGCCATGATGAGATAGCGTCCGAAAGAATTGAGATTTTGTTTCGTCACCGCGCCGTAGAAGCACATACCGCCGAACATTCCCGCAGCCGCAAGGAATGTTTGGCTTATCACCGTACCGGTGTAGTAGAGAAAGATCGATGAAAGTGTCAGCCCGTTCAGCGCCGAATAAACGATAAACGCGACCGATGCCGCAGCAGGTGAGATTTTGCGGATGGATGCCGAAAGCCACCACACGAGCGCCACCTCTCCGATCGCAACGCCCCAAAAACCGATGCCGCTTCCGCCGAACAGGAGTTTCAGCAGCGCTTCATTTCCCGCCGTAATATATGCGCTTACCGCACTGATGACAAGCGCGAGCGCCATCCATCCGTACGTGCGCGTAAGGAATTTCCGTTTTTCGCTTTCCAGTGCACGTGTGCCGATCGAATCGTATTGTTCCATATCCGTATACTCCTCTATGCAACGTTGATTTTCCCCGCCGGGGATCTGTTATAAATATATAAATAAATTATACCATAAGATATAATTTTCTGCTATAATCATATAAGCGAGGGTCTATGGCAAATATTATCGATTACATTGCGTGGCGCGGCGACTTGCCGTTTTCCGTCGTTCCGTTCAACGATATCGATTCCCTCATTCTGTGCCAGATTTCGTATCTCGATTTCGGCGGCATCGTAAGTGAAAGTTTTAAAAAATGCGTAAGGCTGAAGGATGCGGCCGAGCGGTTCCGAAGTGCGAAGGATTTTTCGAGACGGCGCAAAGTCGGCGTGATGATCAATTCTCAAACGGTCGAGCTTTTGTTCGCAGCCGCTTCTTCAAAGCGTTTCGGAGACGTAAAAGCCTGCGGTTATACGACGCGCTTCGATCTGCAAAAGGAAGAACAGTTTTCCGCGCTGACTTTTTTGACCGGCGACAAGTATGCCTTTGTCGTGTTCCGCGGTACCGACGACACGATAATCGGCTGGAAAGAAGATTTCAACATGGGCGTACTCGAAACGGTGCCTTCGCAAATCGACGCGCTTTTCTATTTGACCGAAGCGATGAAATCGATACGCGGCCGCTTCCGCACGGGCGGGCATTCGAAAGGCGGTAACCTTTCGATCTATGCCGCCGCAAACATCGACCCCAAATTCAAAAAACGCATCTCCTGCGTGTACAACAATGACGGTCCCGGCTTCCGCGAAGAGACCGTCGCCTCTCCCTGCTTCCGCTCGCTCGCTCCGAAAATCCGTTCGTTCTATCCGCAGCTTTCCATTGTCGGTATGCTCTTTTCTCATGCGGGTTCCTATACCGTCGTCGAAAGCGAACAGGCCGGCATCAGACAGCACGATCCGTTTTCATGGCATTTGACAAAAGACGGTTTCGTTTCGCTTCCGGGTTTCGATGCGGCAAGCGAATGGTTCCACGATACGTTCAACGCGTGGTTCCGCGAGCTTTCCGATACCGAGCGTTCGCGTTTTGTCACTACGCTTTTTAAAGTGCTTGAGGCGACCGACGCCAAGACGAATTCCGAACTCGAAAAAAATTGGTGGCAAAACTCCGCAAAGATCGTCGGTGCATTTGCAAAGCTCGACGGTCCGTCGCGCGACAACATCATCAAAACGGTGCAGCTGCTTTTCCAAATCGGACACAGGCATTTGGCGCCGGCACGATTTTTGCCGCACGACGCTTCGAAGAAAAAAAACCGATAAATTTCCGGAGCGGATGAAACTGAAATTTCCGACGTAGACTATTTCATATTTAGGGAGTATATTTATTCTATGGCAAAGAAAGATATTGACAACAACGATTCTCCGGTATCGATTTCACAGGCTGAACTGGATAACGCTTTTCACGATGCGAAAGCGGCTTCAAAAACGGATAAAACGGCGGACAAAAAAATTGCGAAAAACTCGTCGTCAACTAAGGAAATACTTCCTGCGGATCAGGCGCTTCCGGTAAAGCTTTTGCTCATTCCGCTGCAGGGGCGTCCGATTTTTCCGGGCATCTTTACGCCTCTTATGATCAACTCTTCCGACGATACGAAAGTGATCGAAGAAGTGTGCTCGGGCGACGGCTATATCGGCATCGTCATGTTGAAAAACGAAACGGAAAATCCGTCGGTATCCGATCTGTACGAAGTCGGTACGATCGCGCGCATTATTAAAAAAATCAATTTGCCCGACGGCGGGCTCAACGTATTTATTTCGACACTCAAACGCTTCCGCATTCGAAAAGCGCTGCACGCAACTACGCCGATGGCGGCTGCGGTCGATTACCTTGACGATGAAGAAGACGACACGTTTGAAGTAAAAGCGCTCACGCGAGCGCTTTTAAGCGAAATGAAAGAAGTGTCCGAAAACAATCCGCTCTTTTCCGAAGAGATGCGCTTGAATATGGTGAACATCGATCATCCCGGAAAGATCGCCGATTTTATCGCATCCATTCTCAACATCGATAAAGCCGATCAGCAAAAAGTGCTCGAAACGGTAAACGTGCGCCGGCGTATGGAGCAGGTGCTCATCTATATTAAAAAAGAGCAGGAGCTTTTACGCGTTCAGAAAAAAATTCAAAACGAACTCAACGAACGTGTCGAAAAAAATCAGCGCGAATATTTCCTCCGCGAAGAGTTGAAGTCGATCCAGGAAGAGCTCGGCACGGACGCCGAAGGCAACGCGACCGATTATCAAAAATTTAAAAAGAAAGCGGAAGAATTTCATTTCGAAGGCGAGATAAAAGAGACGGTCGACAACGAACTCGAAAAATTCAATCTCATGGATCCGAACTCCGCCGAATACATCGGTACGCGGAATTTTCTCGAACTCGTCACGCAGCTTCCGTGGAACGACAAGCCTGCGGAAAATTACAGTCTCGACGAAGCGAAAAAAATTCTCGAGCGCGATCACTTCGGTCTTGACGACGTAAAAAAACGCATCATGGAATTTTTATCGGTTCGAAAACTCAAGCAGGATGCAAAGGGCAGCATACTGCTGCTCGTAGGTCCTCCCGGCGTCGGCAAAACGAGCATCGGGCATTCGGTCGCGGATGCGATGCATAAACCTTTCTATCGATTTTCCGTCGGCGGTCTTCGCGATGAAGCCGAGATCAAAGGACACCGCAGAACTTATATCGGTGCGCTGCCCGGAAAAATCATACAAGGTTTGCGTACGACGAAAACGCGCGCTCCCGTTTTTATGATCGACGAAATCGATAAGATGGGACAGAGTTATCAGGGAGATCCCGCGAGTGCGCTGCTCGAAGTGCTCGATCCCGAACAGAACGTCGGTTTCCGCGACAACTACCTCGATTTGCCGTTCGACATCTCCGACATATTTTTTATCCTTACCGCGAATACGCTCGATTCGATCCCCGAACCGCTGCTCGACCGCGCCGAAGTCATTCAGCTGCCGGGCTATATCGATCAGGAAAAAATCGAAATCGCAAAGCGTTATCTCATTCCGAAAAATCTTAATAAAAACGGACTTGAAAAAAATCAAGTGCAGTATACGAAAGAAGCGCTTTTGATGATCGCCGAAGAGTACGCGCGCGAAGCCGGAGTGCGCAATTACGAAAAGAGCGTCGATAAGATCCACCGCAAAATCGTTACAGAACTTATGAACGAAGCGGAGAAAAAAGCGGAAGAAGCGGCGGCGAAAGCGAAAAAAGCAAAGGAAGCCGAACTGGCTGCAAAAAAGGCGCAGGGCGAACACGTGCTCACACAGTCGGAAATCGACAAACTCGTCAAAGCGAACCGGGATTTGACGCAGTCGGAAATCGACTCGCTCGTGGATTCCCGCTGGAAGCTTTCGCAGAACGATATCGATCTGCTCGTAAAGAAAAATAAAAATCTCACGCAGGCGGAAATCGACAAACTCGTTTCGGTAAAGCGCGAAAGCGAAAAAGTTTCAGCCGTCGATTTCGTCGACCGAACGAAAAAATATACGATCGATGCGAAAGCCTTGGACAAATATCTCGGCAAACCCGTCTTCGATGAAAGCGAAATCAAAAAAGCGGACATCGCGGGAACGGCGATCGGTTTGGCGTGGACGAGCATGGGCGGCGATACGCTGCTCATCGAAAGCATTGCGTATCCGAGTGCAAAGGGCGGACTGCAGCTCACCGGTCAGATGGGCGATGTAATGAAAGAAAGCGCACAGATCGCGATCAACTGGGTAAAAGCGCAAGTGCTTTCGAAAAAGATAAAGAGCGAAGACTGGTTTGAAAAAAATGTGATCCACCTGCATATTCCCGAAGGCGCGGTCAAAAAGGACGGTCCGTCCGCCGGCATTACGATGGCGACGGCGTTCATGTCGCTGCTCAGCGGAAAAATTATCAAGGGACATCTTGCGATGACGGGCGAGCTTTCGCTTACGGGGCAGGTTTTGCCGATCGGCGGGCTTCGTGAAAAAACGGTCGCGGCCAGGCGGAACGGGATCAAAACGATTTTGATCCCGAAAGCGAACGTACGCGATCTCTCTGATATTCCCGATCACGTAAAAGCGGGTATTACGTTTATACCCGTAACTCGCGCCGAAGAAGTCATGCAGCACGCATTTGCGGGAAACGGGAAAACGGCATCGCTTTCCGAAACGAAGAGCGTCAAAAAGAGCGCGATGAAAAAAAACGCTCAGGCGGAACGCGCGGTAAAAAGCGGTACGCTTAAAACGGCTGAAAAAAAATCGACGGTAAAAAAATCTGCGGCAAAAAAGGAAACCGCGCGGCGCGGGAAATCACCTGCAAAACAAAGCGGCGGGAAATCGTCCGCTTCGAAAAAGGGCGCAGCGAAAGCGAAAAAGCCCGCCGTAAAAAGAGGTGCGGGAAAATCGCGTAAAGGAAAATAAAGCTTGCCGTTCGTGCGGGTGCTTGAACGGCACCCGCCGTCGGCGTGCGGCGCACGCGGTACTTGCGGAGTGCAGCGCCGCAAGGGCGATAGAAAATGGTTTATAAAATCAATCTTGAAAAAAAGAAAGAATTTGAAAGTTTTTATTTTCGTCAAGTGTTGAAACTGTTTTTTCCCATCCTTATTCCCGCCGCAATTTTTATGGGTGTAAGGATGGGGTTTGTATTAACAGACGGATTTGAAACGATACGACCTTTCGATATTTACATAGTTCTTTTTTCATGTTTATTTCTTTTTATTATATTTTTCATTTCTGCATTTATTGGAACTAAAATAGCTTCATCGAAACTGGAAATGTGGGAATTATCCATACGGGAAAATTATGCCATCTTAAAAAATTCAATAGCTGTCACTGCGGTAAATTTCGCGGATTTTAAAAAATATAAAGAAACCGCTGATTCTATAACTTTTTATTTCAGGGGGATAAGACGTTTTTATATAAATTGGAATTGTTTTCATGATTCTGAAAATTTGAAAGCGGAATTGGAAAACATTGCACATAGAATCGGAACTTTTAAGCGAGAGACGGTCTCTGTTGAAACGCCGAAAACTAACGTAAAATTCAAATCAAAATTTAAGTGGACTTTTTATATTATTTTAGCAATGGTTTTGATCATCAAAATTGTTGTTAAATTCTTATAAAAATGAATTGAACTTAGAAGTGATAAAGAGGCGCTTGTATGCGGCGTTTGAAGCGCTTCGAGTGCAGCCGGTTTTTACATCAGGGGATAAAAAAATGAAAAATATTTATGTATTTATATTATGTTTGCCTTTAATTTTAAGTTGTAAACAAAAAAAACAAAGTACTCCTACTTATGATAATTCTTGGTGCGCTGTAGAAATGGAAGAACAATATATTGGAACATATCTTCCAAAAGAATTTATTGAAACATTGCATAATACAAAATCTTATGTAAAATCCATGAACAGTAAGCCGAATGGAAATCATATAATAGCCGTGAAAAAAAATATTGTTTATGGTGATGATGATTATTATGATCAATACGCTTATCCGAAAGAAGATGTAGAGACTTTTGTTTTCGAAAATGAAAATAATGAAATGGTATTAAT
>NZ_JAFEVM010000034.1:0-31066 GCF_016901105.1 Treponema sp. Marseille-Q4523
GGTTGAGAAAGATATCGTGTTGTTATATAGTATAAATATGAAGCTCATACAAAAAGCGGCGTTCGCATCGCTTGTTCTATCCGCATCGCTGTTGCTTTCGTGCAAAACGCTCGTCGGCAATGCGCTTTCCACGGCGTTCGCGGGTGCAAACGGCAAGGGCGTTCCGCAAAAGAAAAAAGCGTCCGCCGCCGATCCTATGCTCGCGATCACCGGCGAAACGGACGTAACGCTCGTCGGAGAATTTTTCCCGACAGTGCTCAAAAGCTATGAAATCCTGCAAGCTGCGAATCCCCGCCATATCGGTTTGATGACGATGACGGGTTCGCTCAATATCATGTATGCGAACGCGTTCGTGCAAACTCCTGCGGAAACGCTGCCGAACGAAGAATTCGATCGCCAGCACGAAGCGTTCGAGCGCGCAAAGCTGCACTACCTCCGCGGACGCGATCTCTGCCTTAAAGCTCTCGACGGAAGACACGCGGGGTTTCGCGCCGCCGTTTTGAGCGGAGATGAAGAGGCGGTCAAAAAAGCATGCGCAAAGCTCGGCAAGTACGATGTCGAAGCTTCTTATTGGGCGTGTGCGGGCTGGCTCGGTGCGTTCAGCCTCGATCCGCTCAGCGCCGATCTTCTCGGCACTATCCGTTCTCCCGCTCTGATCCTCGAACGCGCTGCTTTTCTCGCTCCCGATTACAATGCGGGTGCGATTTGGGAGCTTTTGTGCAATTTTTACATGAGCGCTCCTCCCGAATTCGGAGGAGATACGGAAAGGGGACTCCGTTGTTACAACGAAGCGCTCCGCGCATCGGGCGGAAAAACGCCGGGTCCCTATGTCACTTATGCCGAGGCGATATGCGTTCCCGCGGGAGACAGGGCAGGCTTTGAAGGCTCTCTTCGTAAAGCGCTCGCGATCGATCCCGATGCGGATCCTTCGAGCCGCCTTATGACGACGATCGTGCAAAAAAAAGCGAAACGATTGCTCGAACATGCGTCGGATTATTTTCTCGAATGGTGATCGCCGCATTCGCTTCGAATTGCGGCCGGTAATTTATTAATTTTCGATTGAGGAATACGATATGAAATCACGTTCTATTATTTTTTCGATGTTGTTTGCGTGCGTCGCCGTATTGCCGGCGCAGCAGGTTAAAACGCTTAAAATAGCGACCGTCGCACCGAGCCGTTCCGCATGGGATGTGCAGGAGCGCATCCTCGCGCAGGATTGGGCGAAAGATACCGGAGGCGCGATCCAGCTGCAGTTTATGGGAACGAACGCTATGGGCGGAGAGACGGGCGTCGTGCAAAAGCTCAACACGATCCGTCCCGGACAAAAGGCGCCGATCGACGGAGCGATTTTTACGAGCCTCGGTATCGCAACTCTTGCGCCGGAAACGCATATTTTGACGACGGCTGTTCCGTTTATGTTTCGAGATCAGGACGAAGTCGATTTTGTGCTCGATACGTTCGCACCGACGTTTCAAAAAGCGATTTCGGCAAAAGGTTACGTGCTGCTCGGATGGTTTAACGTCGGCTGGGCGTATTTTTATACGAAAAAACCGGTGCATACGCCCGCCGATTTAAAGACGCAAAAACTTTCCGTCGCCGGCATCGGGCTGCCGCAGCTTTCCGATGCGTTCAAAGCGGCCGGTTTCCGCACCGAAGATATTTCGCCCGATAAACTTTTGCAAAGCGTAAAAACGCCCGGCGGCGTCGAAGGTTTTTATTCGATTCCGATGTATGCCTATGCGGGGCAGTATTATAAATCGCTGCCCTATATTCTCGACGCGCCGATATGCCCCGTTATGGCAGCCCTCATCATATCGGCTCCGGCGTGGGCGGACATTTCCGCCGCGCATAAAACGGCTATGCTGAACGGAGTCAAAAAAGCGCAGGCAAATTTTATCGCAGCTCAGCGTTCTTCCGACAAAGAATATCTCGACCGCTGCGTCGAAGGCGGCTGTACCCTCGTCAAACTCACCGCCGCGGAGCGCAAAGTCATGGAAGAGACGCTCAGCAAAGACGCCGCCGCGATGATAAAAACCGGTCTCCTCGACGAAAAATTTTATGCCGATATCGAAGCGCTTTTAAAACGCCGCCGCGGTGAATAACCGGTGAATACTATGCTGCGAAAAATCGAAAACGCTCTGGCGGTCGTCCTCATCGCCCTCATCGCCGCGCTCCCGCTCTTTTTTAAATTTATGCAGGGTCTGTGCCGTGTGCAAGTGCCCGGCGCCGATATCGCTTTGCTCCATTTCGTATTTTTATTCGCAAGCCTCGCAGGGTTCATAACATGGCGCGAAGAGCGGCACTTGAGTCTCGCATCGGTAAGCGCATCTTTCGGCGAAAAGATACGCCGCCCGATCGAAGCGGTCAAAACGGGAGGGGCAAGCTGTATCCTCTCGGCGCTCTTTATCGACGCGCTCTGCCAGCTTGTCAATCCTGCGCAGTTCGACGCGCGCTTTTGGGGCATGAGTACGCGGATTTTTTTCGCGTCTCTTCCGCTGTGCTATTTCGGCATCATTTTCGCGATCGCACGCAGAAAGGGCAATCTCATCGCCGCCGTCATCGGCATCGTACTCGGCATCCTCATTTCAATGGGACCCTTTACCGGCATCCTGTATTATCTTTTCGGCGTACAAAACGCGCAGCCCCTGTACGCGATAAACGATGCGTGGCTTTCGTTTTCGAAAATCGCGCTTTTGCCGCTCATCGTCATTTTCGCAGCTCTCGCGTTTTGCGGTATGCCGCTTTTTCTCGTACTCGGCGGCATCGCATACGTGCTCTTTTCCGCGAGCGGCGGATACGTCGACGTCATCCCGCTTGAAACGTACCGCATACTCACCGACCGCAATATCGCGGCGATTCCGCTCTTTACGATTGCGGGCTACATCCTCGCGCACGGCAGCGCGGGAAACCGCTATGTCGCCGTATTCAAATCGCTCATAGGCCCGTTCCGCGGCGGAACGGTTATCGCGGCCGTCATCGTGACGACGTTTTTCAGCACCTTTACCGGCGTTTCCGGCATAACGATCCTCGCGCTCGGCCCGCTGCTTGCCGTCGTACTCACGGGTTCGGGCTATTCCAAAGACAGAGCCGAATCTCTCGTAACCGCATCCGGCGCGATAGGTTTGCTTTTTCCGCCGAGCGCCGCGATCATCATGTATGCGACCGTCAATTATTTTTCCGTCGACGTGTTCGAACTTTTTAAAGGCGCGATCATCCCCGGCTGCATTATGGCGATTTCGATGATGGTAACGGGAGCCGTATTGGACAAAAAGGGAGAGCGGCCGAAGTTTTCCGGAAAAGAAGCGCGCGATGCCATCCTTCACTGCATCCCCGAACTGCTCATGCCGCTTTTTATCTCAGTGTTTTATTTTAAAGGCGTGTTCGACCTCTTTGAAGTTGCGGCTTTCGCCGTCATCTACGCGTTTTGTCTTTCGGTGTTCGTGCGCCGCGATTTTACATTAACAAAATCGGCCCGTGTCGTCGCTTCGAGCGTTCCCGTTTCAGGCGGCGTTTTGTTTATACTCGGCGCCGCGTCCGGCATCTCCTATTTTATGCTCGATGCGAACGTCCCCTCTATCCTGACGGATTTTATCACCCAGTACGTAAAAAATCCGTACGTGTTTTTGATATTGATGAACCTCGTCCTGCTCATCGTCGGCTGTCTCATGGATATGTTTTCCGCGATCCTCATCGTTTCCCCGCTTTTGCTGCCGCTCGCGGAATCTTTCGGCGTGAGTGCGGTCAGAGCCGCCGTCATATTTTTGATGAACCTTTCGATAGGATTTTTGACGCCGCCGGTCGGCATGGATCTGTTTATTTCGTCTTATACCTTCGATAAGCCGCTTTCCCGCGTCGTCAAAGGCATCGTTCCGTTTTTGATCGTACAGTTCGCAGTCCTCATGCTCGTCACTTACGTGCCGTATTTTACGGAAGCGCTTTTGTAGGCGACAAACCGTGCGCCCCGCGCGATGCGGGGCGTACGATTTAGATGGAGGAGTCTACTGTGATCTTATTTTCGGAAATACCGTATCCCTTAAGTGTATTTTTTATAGCATCGGTTTTGACGGTGATTTGAGTAATATTTGACATATTATTAAAATATCCGAAAGCTTCCGATTTCATTTTCGTCGTATCGGTAATATCGGTAAATAATATTTTCACCGATGTGAGTTTTGAGCAATCGTTGAAAGCAAGATCGCCGAGTGTTGTAAGGCTTGCAGGCAGCACGAGTTCCCCGCTTAGATTGCTGCAGTTGGTAAAAGCTTTTTGCCCGATGTAGGTAAGATTGCCATGCAGTACGAGTTCTCCCGCTAAATTTTTGCACTGATAGAACGCAAATCCTCTTATGGACGTAAGCGTTGAAGGCAAAATCAGCTTATCAAGTTTTTCGCATCCCGAAAAAGCACCCGCGTCGATAACTGTAACACCCTCCGGTATGACAAGCTGTCCGGTTAAATCGCTGCAATTCAAAAAAGCATTATATCCGATTTTCGTAATACCGTTCGGCAGGATTATGTTTCCTTGCGGCTTTTCTCCCTCATATCCCGTAAGGACGGTATCGCCGCCGACGGTTTTAATTGTAAAGTTCGTTTCGCCCGCACTGCCGTTTCCGCCCGCATCGCCGCTTCCGCCCGAACTGTCCGATGCGTTCGTACACCCGCCGAATCCGACCGCTACGCAAGCGCAAAAGCGGCCGCCCATGCGGCAATTTTTATGTTTTTCCGTACTTTGCAATTTTTCATACTCTTTCCTCATATAGCAAATTGTGATGCCTTTTTACGCTCACACATACAGTATATAAGATTTTGGAGAAAAAAGCAACTTTGGAGATATTTTTTTTACTCCCCTACTCTTCTATCCCCTGCGTCCCGCTGTGCGTTATACGCTTCGACGCGCTCTTTTATATCGCAGTAATTTTCGGGATAATACGCATACTTACGGACGAGGCGGCGCACTCCGTCTTTTATGCCGTAAAGGCGCAGTTCGTCGAAAGGCGGGTCTGAAGCGAATACGCTCCCGTCGACGATCGACGAAAGACCGTTTATCGCTATCCGATTTTCTTTGAGATTCCGCCCTTCGCGCATCGGAGCGTCGAGCGGCACGGCGATATAATCGCTTTCGCTTCGATAGGTTCTGTGATGCGATTTTGCGCGGTATCTTTCGAGAATGAGTTTTTCGTAGCCGAGCTTATCGAGCTTTTTTGCGCCTTCATACGTTTGAATATCCGCACGCCACTTCCATTCCCGAACGTTGATGACGACCGAAGCTGCGGCGGCCGAAAAAACGAGAGAGGCGATGATGCCGAGCAGAACCGTCACGCTTCGAGTCCCGGGATCTTTTGCCTGAGCGATTTTAAAAACTGCGCGCCGCTTACCCCTTCGCGAAGACATGCAAAGAGACAATTGTCGCCTGCAACGGTGCCGAGTATATCGTCCAAGTCCATATTGTCGAGCGCATTGCTGACCGTATTCGCGTGACCCGGAAAAGTTTTAATGACGACGATATTGCCCGAACAGTCTATGCTGATATAACCGCGCAAAAAATCCTGAATGTAAATCTTTTCCGCTTCCGTGCGCTCTTCTTCTTTTTCGAGCGTGTAGATATAGCCGCCTTTTCCGTCGCTCATTTTGCCGACTTTGAGCAGTTTCAAATCGCGCGAAAGAGTCGCCTGCGTCACATCGTACCCCGCTTTTTGCAAGTGGGCGAGCAGCGACTCCTGGCTTTCGATCCTGTTATTTTTAATAAGTTTTTCTATCGCGCTAAGCCGCGCACGCCTTTCTTTTACAGCCATCGTATATTGTATACCTCATTTTCGCCGAACATACAATCGGATAATTCAGGGCGACTTTTTGCGATTGCATCGCAAAAACCGGGCTTTGCGGGGTTCCGGCTTTCGCCTTCATTCCTCCTCTCGCCTCCGGCTCGCTTCGGAACTTTCGCCCCTCCAATCCCTGTCGCATTAAAACCCGCATTCGACCGAATGCTTTTTCAATGCAGTTCGACGTAGGTTTTTCCCGCTCCTCCGTCTTCGGGAGGCGCAAAACAAAACGCTTTTACGCCCGCACAATGCGAAAGATAATTTTGCACCGCTTGCTGCAGCACGCCGTTTCCCTTTCCGTGTATGACGCTGAAACGCTTAAAATCGTGAATCGTGCAGAGGTCGAGCTGCCGTTCGAGGGCGGCGATCGCTTCGGCTTCGCGTAGTCCCAAAAGACGCAGTTCGAAAGCCGGATGTTCGCCTGCATCTTCGCGCTTCGTTTCGACGGTGACAAGCGGCGCGGATGAAAGCGAGAGCGAAGCGGCGGGCGTCAAATCTTTTTGCTTCATTTCGATTTTTATCGAACCGAACTGTACGAGAAATTTTTCCTTGCCCGTGCGCGAAAGGATCGTGCCGCTCATACGTTTTTCACCTGCAATGACGGCAGTCCCCGGTTCAAAGGACGGCGCTTTGCTTTTCGTTTCGTTTGCATTGTCGGCGCTTCGGAGCGCGCGAAGCGCTTCGGCGTTTTTCACGCGGCGTTTTGTCGGCTTTGCGCTTTTCGGGTGCGGCATCGGAGTGATATTTTTAAATGCGTTTTGTGCATCGGAAAGTTTTTCGCCTTTTTCGTCGAGCTCTTTTTTTTGCGAGGCGACCGCTTCCGTCAATTCGTCGATATAGCGTTTTACCGCGAGCGTTTTTTCCCTTGTGATCTCGCCCTCTCTGATGACGCGAACGAGATTTTCAAGGCGCTTCCGGCTTTCCGAAAGAAAAGCTTCGGCTTTTTCGTGCGCCGCCTCTTGCAGCTCCTGCTCCTTTTGCCGGTTTTCGAGCTCTTTCGCGTCGAGAACGTATTGCCTTTCCGCGAGTTCTTCTTCTTTCCGACGGCAGTCTTGCAGGAGAGCATCGGCTTCGGCGTGCTTTGCCGTAAGCCCCGCGATAAGGGCGGAAATATCGGCCGTATTTCCCGCGATATACTCTCTCGCTTTTTCGACGACGGAAGGAGGGAGACCGCTTTTTTGCGCGATGTCTAGAGCGCGGCTTTCGCCCGGAACGCCCATGAGTATGCGGTAAGTCGGCGCGAGGGTTTTCCCGTCGAACTCGGCCGACGCGTTGATGCAGCTTTCGTGCGTCCATCCGTAATTTTTGAGCACGCCCTGATGCGTCGTCACGAGCGTAAACGCTTTTTTTTCGATAAGCGCGTCGAGGACCGCCATGCCGATCGCAGCACCTTCCTGCGGATCGGTACCGCTTCCGAGTTCGTCGAGGAGGACGAGGCTTTTTTCGCCGCATTCGGCGATCGCGCGCGCGATGTTTTTCATGTGAGAGCCGAACGTCGAAAGCGACGAGTCGATCGATTGTCCGTCGCCTATGTCGGCAAACACTTTATCGAAGATCGGAAGACGCGAGCCTTCCGCTGCGGGAATCGGAAAACCGCTTTGGTTCAAAAGCGAAAAGAGCGCTATCGTTTTAAGCGTAACCGTTTTGCCGCCGGTATTCGGCCCCGTGATTATTAAAACTCTTTTTCCGCTCATAAAGCGCACGTCTATAGGCACAGCTTTTTCTCCGAGCAGGGGATGGCGCGCCCCGAGCAGCGAGAGCGCATCTTCCTTTCCGCAGGGAAGCGCATAGGCCGCGCGGTGTTCGCCGCCCCATTTCGCCCTCGCATAAGCTTCGTCGATCGCGATCATAGAAGGAAGAGCCTCTTCGAACAGGGGCACATAAGGCGCAAGCGATGCGGTAAGCTTTTTTAAAATCGCTTTGACCGCGATTTGGAGATTCGCCTCTTCTTCGAGCAGTTCGTTTCCCGCCCGCACCGATTCTTCCGGTTCTATGTATACGGTTTGCCCCGACTGCGACACTTCATGCACGATACCTGCAATGCGGCTTCTGTGAGAAGCTTTGACCGCAAGCACTTGATGACCCGAACGGAGAGCGGGCACCGTCGATTCGAGGGCGGAGGAAAGCTTTTGATTTGCCGTATACGAACGCATAATGCTTTGAATTTTTTTATTGAGGTTTGCGATTTTCGTTTTTATTTCGCGGAGTTCGGGAAGATCTTTCAGCTCTCCGTCGGAAGCGACGACCCGTGCGATCTCGGACGCGGGCTTTGTTAAATCGGGAAGGCGTCGGACGGCTTCGGAAAGCGTTTCTATCGAAAGCTCTTTTTCGGCTCCCTCGATGCACGACGAAAGTTTTTTAACCGAAGTGCAAAAGAGCGAAAGCGCGTGAAACTCTTCGACGGAAAGAGAAGCACCCGGAACGCTTATACGAGAAAAAAGGGAGGCGACCGGAGGCCACGAAAAAAGCGCGATCCCGAATGAAGATGAGTTGTATGTATTCCAATCGCGGCTTATATTCTTAAGCGCTTCGATTTCCGCTTCGTCCGTAAGCGGAAGCCGTTCGCAAAAACTCTTTTTCCCCTCTTCGCTTACGCAGTAGACGGACGCTTCGTCTCTGATACGGAAATAGTCGAGCTCGGAAAGTGCTGATGCGTCCATGCTAATCTTCCCAGCTTTGCGATTTCATTTCATCCTTTATGCGCATCCAGCTTTCATAGCGTTCTTCGGTGATCACACCCGCGTACACGGCTTCGAGGATTTTGCAGCCGGGCTCCGCCGTATGCGTACAGCTCATGCCGAATGTACAGCTGCCGACGATCGGTTTGAACTCGCGGAAATAAAGCGCCAAATCTTCCGCTGCAATGTCGTGCAGCACAAAGCGGCGGATACCCGGCGTATCGATGATCGAAGCCTCATCTCCGTCGTGTCCGGTAAAGCGCTTATCGATGGCGATTATATTGAGCGAACCTTTCGTCGTCGTATGAGCGCCGCGCTCGTATTTTCGGCTTAAATCCCCCGTGCGGAGCGCTTCGTTTCCCGCGAGCGCGTTTATAAGGCTCGACTTTCCGACGCCCGACTGCCCGACAAAGGCTGCGACGTGCCCTGAAAGCGTGCGCGCCAATGCATCGAGACCCGCTCCCGTTTTCGCCGAAACATACAATACCGCATATCCGAGGTCTTCCCATATTTTCGCTCTCGCTTGAAAATCGATGTCGTCACAGGCTGAGAGGTCGCATTTATTGCACACGATGATCGGTTCGAGATTTTGACATTCGGCTTGCGCGAGTTCGCGGTCGATAAAACGCGGACGGAACGGCGGTTCATCGGGTGTCGTCACCAAAACGATAAAATCGAGATTCGCCGCGAGAAGCTGCGGACATTTGCGTTTGACGTTCCAGCGCACAAACGAGTTTTTGCGCGGCACGAGCGAGAGTATCTGCCCCTTCGAAGAATCGAGCTTATCGGCTTCGACTTCCACGATATCGCCCGGAGCGAGAGGGTTGTAAAACCGGTCTTCGCTTTTTAATATTTTTCCTTTGAGCGAGCACGAGCGCACCGCCCCGTCGGTGCAGCGCACCGTAAAAAAATTATTCGTTCCGTCGAAGACCGTTCCCTGCATAAAAAATATCGTAATAAAAAGAACGCGATTTTGCAAGCGGCGCATTCGATCCGGCGCATTCGATCCGGCGCTTTTGCTGCAAGTGCCTTATAAGAGCGGCAAGCCTTTCACAAAAACACGATGCCGAACACGGCTCCGAGCAGCATGACGAATACGGGATGGATTTTCGTCTTCATCAAAACGATAAGGGCTGCGGTATAAAACGCAAGACTCGGCCACACGAAAAGATTTTTCCAACCCTCAAGAGTCGAAAGCGAGGCGAGGGAAAAAGACGGGCTTATGAGCGCGACTATAAACACTTGAATCGCCGCAACGAGGATGATCCCCGTAGTCGCAGGTCTAAGCGTCGAAAAAGCTGCTTTGACGAGCGGCGTATCGTGAAATTTCATAAAAAAATGCGCGATTATTAAAATGCAGATAACGGACGGCAGCATTTGGCCGAGCGTCGTAACGATGCCGCCGAAAACGCCGTACTGCGAATAGCCGATATATGTCGCCATATTGATGCCGATCGGTCCCGGCGTCGATTCGGAAATCGCGACCATATTGTAAAACTGTTCGGCGGAGATGACGCCCTTGTCGACGAGGGTCTGCTGCATGAGCGTTACGGCGACAAGCCCTCCTCCGATCGTAAACGCGCCGATATAAAAGAAAATCCAAAAAAGCTGAAAAAGCGAATACGTCGTTTCCATCACTTATCCTCCATGCCGCTTTCCGTTTTCCCGCTATCGTTCGATTTCGTTTTGTCGGAAAACGCACCGGACGCGCTCGAAGCGAATTCTTTTTTTCGGGAAAGCACCGAAACGATGACGCCCGTCGCAGCCCCCGCGATGATCATCCAATACGAGGGCACTTTGAAAAACCAAATCGCCGCAAACGAAACTGCGAGGCACAAAAATCCCAAAATCGATTTTACGGTCTTTTTTGAAAATTGAAATACGACCGACGTCAAAAGCGCCGCGACCGACACGTTGATACCGCGAAGCGCTTTTTGCGCAAGCGGCAAGTGATCGACCGAACTGATAAAGCGCGCGATAAGCGAAATGATAACGACGGACGGAGTAACTATACCGAGCGTCGCGACGATGCCCCCGATTATCCCCGCCTGCTTAAAGCCGACAAAGGTTGCGACATTTACCGCTATGATACCCGGAGTCGATTGCCCTATCGCATAATAATCGAGCAGTTCGTCCTCGGTCATCCACTTCTTTTTTTCGATGAGTTCGCGCTGCAAAATCGGCATCATCGCCATACCGCCGCCGAATGTGACTGCGCCTATCTTGGCAAGGGAAAGATACAAATCAATCAGTATCGGAATCTTTTTCATACGTATCCTTATTAATTTACAACATCAGTTTTCGTTCGCTCGAATATCGGCTTCGCATCCGTAAACCGAAACATAACAGTCGCGCCACGCTTTCGCCGCCCTATCCATCGCAAAAACGGCGTTCTCTTTACGCGAAAGCGTTTTATCGGGATAGATCGGAGAGAGGATATGGAGCGTCGCAATCTTTTTTTTACTGAACAGCGAGCGGAGTTTTGAAGGCGCGGAAAAGGTGATAAACATCGGAATGACGGGCACTTTGTTTGCGGCGGCGATGTGAAACATACCGCTATGAAAAGGGCGCGGTTTTTCGTAGCGAAGCCACAGCGATTGCTCCGGATAGCCGAGCACGGCGCAGCCCTTTGCGAGCAAAAGCGAAAGCGTTTTTTGCAGCTTGTTCATCGCTTTCACGTTGGCACTGAACGGCAGCGTCCCCGCCCCGCGCATGATGCTTCCGATGGGTCCTCGCATATTGTTAAATTCCGCAACCATGATATACAGCGTATGCCCGAAAACCGCCTCGCGCACGATCATATTGTCGATCGAATGCACGTGATTGCACACGGCGACAAAGCCTTTGATGCCGCGGAGATTTTTGCGCCCTTCCACGCGGGCTCCGAGCACGAGTTTTGTCAAAACCGGACCTAAAACGGAAGCCGTCGTGCGTATAAAGACGCGCCACAAAAAAAACGAAAACGTACGCGGAAGAAAAACATAATCGTCGGTTACCCGAATCATCGCAGCATAGTCGATCGGCTGAACGGCTCCGTCGAACTCGCCTTTTTTTTCAAGCTCTGCGATGCGATTCTGTATTTCGCGCTGCGTATCGCCCTTGATGCCGCCGATGTCCATCACTCCGCTTCCTTCATCACCGTTTCAATGCGCTCGATCTGCCGCCACGCTGCGCCTTCACCGTAATGCGGATTCCGAAGCAGCGTAAAAAATGCCGCAACGTAAAAATATGCGTATTCGGCTATAAAAAAGGGATTGTACAAAAGCACGGCGAGCTTTTCGCCGAACGTAATCTTGAGCGCTTTCGGATCGATTATGAGTGCGATAAACGTATAGAAGACGAGTACGCCGTAGAGTATGAGCATGATGATCATGCCGTATTTTAAAGCGGTAAAATTAATAAATCCGCACTTAAAATAATCGACAGCTGAAGCGATCATGTATAGCACAAAACAAACGGCGGTATTGCCGAAGAACAAAAAGAGCGGGCCGAAGCCGTACAAAAAATCGAAATTTCTTACACGGATGCCGCGTATCTTTTGCACAAACGAAAGCGAGCGATCGCGAAGCGATGCGTACGTTTGTTTTGCGATTGTATTACGGTACTTAAACGCAATCTGCATATAGCCGATGAGCCAACGTTCACGGCGCCGATCCAACGCTTTATGCGAAAGCGCTTCTTCGGTGTAGACGACCGCGTATTCGTAAAAACACGACGACCAGCCGTTAAGGATCGCATTGATCGTCATTTCAAGGTCTTCGGTAAAACTGCGGTACGGCCAGCCGCCGATCTCTTCGATGACGTCGCGCCTGACCATAACGCCCGTCCCGCACATCGTACAGGGAACGCCAGCCTTCGCTCTGAACGCATTTCCCATCTTGTCGAGAAAAGTATACGTAAGCGCGCTGCAGTTCGTCGCAAGCGAACGGAGCTTTTTACCGCCGAGGAGATAATTTTTCACTTCGCGCTTACCGAGCACGATCTGAGCGTCCGACGCGAGAGCGTTGTTCATCTCTTCGATAAAATTGTCCGAAGCGATATTGTCTCCGTCGATGATGATATATGCGTCATAGCTTCCGTGCGAGCCGGAAAGCAATTCTTTGAGGGAACCGTCGAGCGCCATACCCTTGCACGTTTGATTTTTGACAATCTGCACATAGGTACCCTCGTATTTTTCCGCTATGGTGCAGGTCGGATCGTCTTCCGAATCGACGATGACGAAGGTATCGAATTTTTTGCGGTCGTAGCTTTGGCGCGCAAGGCTGTCGAGTAAGAGTCCGATACCGGCGCTTTCGTCCCGCGCGGGGATAAGGACGGCAAATCGATTTTGCACGCGGTTTATTAAATGCTCGGGCTTTTTAAAACCGCTGACGTAATACAATAAGCGCGGTATGTATAGAACGAAGGCGATCAACGAAATAACGCCGTACATATGGAAGAGAGATACGGCTTGTATATCAGTCATACGCGAATGATAGGAAGTAAACGGGTAAATGTCAATTACGCGCGTAGGGGTTCGGTATACGCGAAATCCGTGTATATGCCGACATACACAACTAACGCACATATGTGCAAATGAATATATTTTCGCTTGCCGTGGTCATCACGACAACACACCCGCGATACTAACACCCCGTCAAACGGATATATTCACGCTTGCTTTTTTACGGTAATATGGATATATTAAAGGCGTGGTAATTACCTACTTTTTTCGTAGATAATTCAGCTTTTGTCCCTTACATAATCAGGAGTTCGATTATTTATGAGTGATCTGCTGCTCGACGTCCGACATGTTTCGGTCGATATAAATGAAAAGCCCGTGCTGCACGGTATCGATTTAAAAATCAATAAAGGCGAAACACACGTATTTATGGGGCCGAACGGCGCGGGAAAATCTACGCTCGGCAACACGCTTATGGGAAATCCCGTCTACACGCTTACCGAAGGAAAGATCATCTTCGACGGCAAAGACGTGACGGGAAAAAAAGCGGACGCGCGGGCAAAAGAAGGCATGTTTTTATCCTTTCAAAATCCGCTCGAAGTGCAGGGCATTTCCCTCGAAACTTTTATCAGAAGCGCGCTCCAGCAGCGCACGGGCGAGCGGATAAAACTTTTCCAATTTCAAAAAGATCTGCAGGCGGCGATGAAATTGTTAAATATGGACGCATCGTACGCTTCACGCGATTTGAATGTCGGCTTTTCAGGCGGCGAGCGGAAAAAAAGCGAAATTCTCCAGCTGCTTATGCTGAAGCCCAAATTTGCCATACTCGATGAAACCGATTCGGGACTCGATGTGGACGCGGTACGCACGGTGTCGAAAGGCATCGAAGCGTATAAACAAAACGGCGGCACGCTGCTGATCATCACGCATTCGACGAAGATACTCGAAAGCCTTGCCGTCGATTTTACGCACGTGCTCGTCAAAGGCAAAATCGTCAAAACGGGAGATGCATCCCTCGTCGATGAAATCAACAAAAACGGATTCGAACGCTTTGAAAAGGACGGCGGACAATGAACGAAGTCATCGACAGAAACTCCGCCGCAAAAATCGATATCGATACATCGATGTACGATTTCCGTTACAACGAAAAAGATTTTTATCGTAACGATCCCGGTCTGACCGAAGAAATCGTTTTAAAGCTTTCGAAAGACAAAAACGATCCCGAATGGATGAGGGACTTCCGCCTCGCATCTCTTAAAATCTACAACGAAATGCCCGTGCCGAACTGGGGGCCGGATATAAGCGGACTGCACATCGAACACATTGCGACCTACGTGCGCCCGAATACGAAAATGCAAAACAACTGGGAAAACGTTCCCAAAGACATTAAAGAAACCTTCGAAAAGCTCGGTATTCCCGAAGCGGAGCGTACGTCCCTCGCGGGCGTCGGCGCACAGTACGACAGCGAACTCGTCTACCACAATATACGCGACGAAGTTGCAAAGCAGGGCGTCGTCTATTCCGATTTCGAAAGCGCGCTCCGGGGCGAATACGCGGACATGATCAAAAAACATTTTATGCGCTTGATTTCCCCGCGCGATCACAAATTCGCAGCCCTTCACGGAGCGGTATGGTCGGGCGGTTCGTTCGTATACGTGCCCAAAGGCGTTCATCTTTCCTTTCCGTTGCAGTCGTATTTCCGCTTAAACGCTAAAGGAGCCGGTCAATTCGAACACACGCTCATCATCGTCGACGAAGGGGCCGACTTGCACTTTATCGAAGGGTGTTCCGCACCGAAATACAATGTCGCAAACCTGCACGCGGGAGCCGTCGAACTCTACGTTGCAAAAAACGCGCGGCTCCGTTATTCGACGATCGAAAACTGGTCGAAAAACATGTACAATTTAAACACGAAGCGCGCGCGGGTCGAAGAAGGGGGATCGGTCGAATGGGTGTCAGGTTCGTTCGGCTCGCACATTTCGTATCTCTACCCCGAAAGCGATTTGGTCGGCGAACGGGCAAGAGCCGAATTCACGGGCGTCACCTTTGCCGGAAGCGGCCAGAACCTCGACACGGGAGCGAAGATGGTGCACAGCGCACCCAATACGTCGAGCGTCATTACGACAAAATCGATTTCAAAAGGCGGAGGTATCAGTACTTACCGCTCGGCAATCTACATCGATAAAAAAGCGCACGGCAGCAAAGCTTCCGTTTCGTGTGAATCGCTCATGCTCGACGAAAAATCCAGAAGCGATACGGTGCCCGCTATGGAAATCCGTACCGACGACGTCGATGTCGGACACGAAGCGAAGATCGGACGCATATCGGGAGAGGCGATCTTTTACCTTATGTCGCGCGGCATCGCCGAAGACGAAGCGAGGAGCATGATCGTCAGCGGGTTTGCAAATCCCGTCAGCAAAGAGCTGCCGCTCGAATACGCCGTCGAAATGAATAATCTCATCCGCCTCGAAATGAAAGGCACTCTTTAAGGATCGCGTATGGCTGAAATATTAACGATTAATAATTTACCGACGCTTACGTGGAATTGGCTGAAGATAAATTCGACACCGTTTGCAGCCGATGTGCGCATTTCAAACAACGGGGATCCCCGTATAAGCGCCCTCCCCCAAGGTGTCGAATACGAACCGCACGCAAACGCTGATGTCTATCGCGATCTCGAAACGGGCTGCGGCAAAGCGTTCGGCGACCGTTTTTTTAAAGATGCGAGCGCTTCGCTCCTCACCGTAAAAAAAGGCGTCCGTGCTAAAGAGCCCGTCCGTATCGATTTCGATTTGAGCGATAAAAGCGCGACAGAGGCATTCCACATCATCAAAGCCGAAGAAGGAGCGGAGATCACGGTTATCATGAGATACGAATCGGCGCGAGCTTCATCGGGTACGCAAATTCTTCGTACGATATGCGACGCGGGAAAGGACGCGTTCATTCACTTGATAAAAGTGCAGCTTTTGGGAAAAGGTTTTGTACAGACCGACGATATCGGCACAACTTGCGCGGAAGGCGGCCGCGTCGAAGTGACGCACGTGATCCTCGGCGGAAAAGAGACCTATACCGGAGCTGCGGGAACGCTTCCGGCTTTCGGCGGCTCGTTCAAAGCCGACACGGCGTACTTTTGCCGCGGAGAGCAAAAACTCGATTTGAATTACGTCGTGCGCCTCAGAGGAAAAAAGACCGACTGCCAAATGACAGCCCGGGGAACGCTGCAGGACAAAGCCGCGAAAACCTACCGCGGCTCGATCGATTTTATAAAGGGCTCGGCCGGTGCTGCGGGAAACGAGTACGAAGAAGTGCTGCTGCTTTCTCCGACCGTCGTCAATAAATCGATCCCGCTCATCCTGTGCGGTGAAGAAGATATCGCAGGCGAACACGGTTCGACGATCGGAAAGCTCGGAGACGACACGCTCTTTTACATGCAGTCGCGCGGCATCGCAAAATCGGAAGCGGAAATGCTCATGGCTCGCGCAAAAATCGCACGCGTCGCCGCTCTTATCCCCGACGAAGCGACGGTTGAAAAAATCAACGCTTACTTGGACGAGGTATTTTCACATGAATGATTTTCGAAACGACTTTCCGTTTTTTTCGAATGAAAAAAATAAGGGTTTAATCTATTTCGACAACGCGGCGACGACGCAGCGGCCGCACCAAGTCATCGATGCGATAAGGCATTTTTACGAAGAAAACAATGCGAATCCCCTGCGCGGCCTCTACGATTTAAGCGTACGGGCAACCGAAGCGTACGAAAATGCGCGGCACAGTGTCGCCCGTTTTATCAACGCGGCAGAAGATTGTGAAGTGATTTTTACGCGGAACGCAAGCGAATCGTTGAACCTCATCGCTTATACCTACGGCATGACGAATATACGCGAGGGCGACGAAATCGCCGTTTCGATTATGGAACACCATTCGAACATCCTTCCGTGGCAGATGGTGACAAAAGCGAAGGGCGCAAAGCTCGTCTATTTGGAATGCGATAGGGAAAGCGGCGTCATTTCCGACGAAGAGATTGCGGCAAAGATAGGAAGCCGCACAAAGATCGTGGCCGTTGCGCACGTAAGCAATGTGCTCGGCATCACAAACGATATCGAAAAAATCGCGAAGGCGGCGCACAAAGCGGGAGCGGTCGTCGTTGTAGACGGCGCACAAGCCGTGCCGCATATCAAAACCGATGTACGATCCCTCGATGCCGACTTTTACGCGTTCAGCGCCCATAAGCTCACCGGTCCCACAGGATGCGGTGTTTTGTACGGAAAAAAATCGCTTCTTGAAAATATGCCGCCTTTTTTGCGTGGCGGTGAAATGATCGAATACGTTACGCGGGAAGAGGCGACATGGGCGCCACTCCCTGCCAAATTCGAAGCGGGCACGGTAAACGCAGGAGGTGCGGTCGCTCTTGAAGCCGCCGTCAAATACATCGAATCGATCGGCTTCGATCACATAACGAAGCACGACAACTCACTCGCCTCGCGCCTCATCGAAGGCATGAAAAAAATCCCGCACGTAAGCGTTATCGGAAACCCCGACGGAAACCGGCACTGCGGCATCGTTACGTTTACGATAGACGGAGTGCACCCGCACGACATCGCGACCGTACTCGACACGGAGCGCATTGCGATCAGGGCGGGACACCACTGCGCCCAGCCGCTCGGAAGCTACCTCGGCGTTCCCGCGACGGCGCGGGCAAGTGTCTATTTTTACAACACCGAAGAAGAAGTCGACGTTTTTTTGAGTAAAGTAAAAAATATCCGATCGTGGATGGGCTTTAAAGACTGACAGCAAACGCTTTCGGATGCGAAGCAAAAAAGCTCGGACGAAAGAGACGGCGCATAAACGCGAATACAAGGACGGCATTGTTATGGAAACGAAAGAACTGTATCGGGAAATCCTCAACGAACACAATTTAAATCCCTCTCATAAAAAACCGATGGCTCGTCCCTCCCTCGTTTTAAACGGCGTCAATCCGAGTTGCGGAGACAATATCACGCTCAGTTTGCAGATCGATGATGACGGCACGATCATCGACGGCTCTTTTACGGGAAGCGGCTGCGCCATCTCCCAGGCGTCGGTCGATATGATGCTCGACCTCGTCGTCGGGAAAAATAAAACCGAAGCGTTGCACCTTGCAGACATCTTTATGAACATGATAAAGGGCGATGCGGCCGCATCCGATATCGAACAACTCGACGAAGCGGCCGCCCTCGAAGACGTTTCGAAAATGCCCGCGCGCGTCAAATGCGCCGTACTCGGCTGGCGGACGATGATGGAAATGTTCGACAAAAACAAATCGGTCGGAAGCGGCAGCGCGACGCACTGCGACAACTGCACACAAAAAGCCGTGTGCACGAAAAGCTAATACCGAAAGGTCAATCGCTGAATCGGAGAGGGGCCGATCTCCCGGCAAATACGCCTGTGCTCCGCAGTCGGATAGCCTTTGTGCCGCGCGTATCCGTAAGCGGGATATCGCCTGTCCATTTCGATCATGATCGCATCTCGGCAGGTTTTTGCGAGTATGCTCGCCGCCATGACGGGAGCGTATTTTGCATCCGCTTTCACTTCCGATCGGCACTCACATCCGATATCGGGACAAAACGTTCCGTCGGCGACGGCACATATCGTTTTTGCGGAAACACCTGCCCCCTCCGCCCACGCGTCGAATTTTATCGAAAGCGCTTCGTACGCTTTTTTCATCGCGAGGAGACTCGCTTCGAGAATATTGATTTCGTCGATGACTGTGTGAGAGATGATGCCGATGCCCCAGCAGGCTTTTTCTTTAATAATTTTTTCGGCAAGTTCCCGCTTTTTTACGGAAAGTCTTTTCGAATCGTTTAAAATCGCCGGAGGAAAATCGTTCGGCAAAATCACCGCGGAAGCGACGACGGGCCCCGCAAGCGGTCCCCTCCCCGCTTCGTCGAGTCCGCACAAAAGAGGAGCCGACGCATCACCCGCACAAAGCGCCGGCATTATCGAGCAGTCGGAAAACTCATGCATTCGCCCATCACCTAATAGCCGCTTTCGGTATTGCCGTCGTATTCGAGGGAAATATTTTTTGCATCGGTATAGACCGCATCGAGCGATGTTCCCGAATGACGCAGGTCGGCAGCGAAGGAATTCCCGGTGATTTTGCTTTTTCCACCGAAAAGTTCGACCGCCCTGCCGTAGCCTCCGGTAACGCGGCACGAAGACGAACGCAATTCGAATTCGCCGTCCTGCACGGAAAAGTTGACCGCGGTCTGCGCTATCGTCGAAATGCGCGAATCGATTATTTTCAATTTGGAGCCGACCGCCGATATACACGACGAATAGCGCTCGGCAGAAGAGGTAATGCCGCAGCCGCTTATCGAAACGACCGACGTATCCGCGCTTATGACGCTGCCGCTTTCGACAAAGGTCGCCCCTATTTCACAGTTTTCCGAAACGAGCACCGAGTGTTCCAAGCGTATGAGCGCATTATTGATTTTTCCCTTTGCGTCGCCGTCATCCCGTCTGACGATGATATCCAAAAGTGCAAGGCTTGCGCTCCGCACGGTCAAAAATGAGTCCGTATCGAACACGAGTCGCGCATCTCCTTCACCGCGAAGCGTACAGTTCGATGCGATGATCGTCTCCCCTTTCGGCATAGCGAGCGCACCCGAAATCGTGATGTTCGCAAATCGATTTTTTTCTATCGCGGCGAGGCAATCGGCAAGAGAAGCATAGGGATCGTCCCGCGTTCCGTCCGCGCGCGCTTTATCGGCCGACGCATCGACATAATAGTCGTATTTATCAACGACGACGTGGTATAGGGTATACGCGCTTTTGTTGCCGCTTCGGTCGGCAGCATACGCGCAGATTTTATAATAGACGGGATCTTCGGACGGCGAATCGAGCGTAAGCGGACAAACGAATGGAGTGAACGCATCCGCATGCACGACATCGATAAGGGATGCCGCATCTTTTTTTGTCATCGTTCCGGAAAGAGTCACCGGATCACTCACTGCGATAAAGAGATCGGAGTTCTCCTCTCCCGAAAGAGAAAGCTTCACCGCCTTTCTCGAATAAAAAGATTCTGCCGACGAAATGAAAACCGGAACCGAAGGAGGGCGGCGGTCGACTGCGTACGGAACGGAAATCGTCCCCTGATACACCCCGTCGTAATAGATGCCTGCCGTAAAGACGCCCGACACTTCGTCGCCGAAGAACGTATCGATGTCCGCCGTTTCGAAAAACACCTTTCCCTGTCCTCTTTCGGGTTCGATACCGAATCGGAAACCCGCTCCGCCGTCCAGCGCAATGGCAAGCGAACCGTCTTCACGGCGTTCGGCGGCCGCTTGGGGTTTCGGCGGAAGCACAAAAGAGCTGACGGGATTGCCGGGAGCGACGGCGACGCTTTGCCACGAAATCGTGTGCGCGACTGTCCTATCAAGCGTGACGCGATCTTTTCCGCCCGTCCAATACGCGTTGTCGACCCTGTAAATGAGCGCGGCATTTGTAAAAGTCAATGTATTCCAATCGGTGATTTGAAAGGGCACGTCGCGCATGCCGAAGGAACCGGACAGAGCCGGTTTTGTTTTTATGATAAAACGCCACTTCGCCGTACCGTCGGTAAGCACACACGGAATGCAACGAGAGAGGATGCAGCCGGCGCCGTACGAAATCGAACGTCCCTCTTGAAAGAATTCGGATATGCCGCCGAGAGCGTAATCGAGTTCGGGAGGAAGGGAAAGCACGTCTCCCGCCGTGTAGCCGATAATACCGTTTGCGACGGCGTCTCCGATCGCACTCGCCGAATGCGATGTCGGAAACGGGACAGGTGCGACGGTATACGAAACGCGGTATTCGCTCAAGACGCCGCTTGCATCGACGGATGCGATGCGGAGTTCGACATCGCCTAAAACATCGAGCATGACCGGGCCGTCGTAGGCGAAACCGGATTCGCGCGGATCGGAACCGTTGAGCGAATAATACGCGTTTTCGCCTTCGGAAAGTTCAAGCATGAGCAGCTGTTTGTTTGCCCATACGCCCTTTACGGGATTAATAATTTTTACATCCGCCGAAACGGCTGCAAAAACCAGAGCCGCAAGTCCTATAAGGCATACGCGTTTTTTCATCGCGGTTTTCCTGAAGATTCAGACTTTCCCCAGAATCGGTTCAAGCACGGGACGCAGTTCGGGATCGTCTTTAAAATAATACTCTTCGAGTTCATCTTTCGAAAGCCCGACGAGTTCATGGCTCAAATAGTGAATCCACCGGTCGTCTTCCGGTTTTGTGATTTCCAAAAGCCGGCACCAATAGTCGGGCTGAATGGACTGCTGTTCTTTGTGATAGGTAAAGCGCTTATAATCGTGCACGACGATTTTTATATTGCTGCGGGGTACCCCTCTCTGCAAAAATATTTCGACGAGCGAATTTATCGTTCGGCCGGAATCGAAGATATCGTCGACGAGCATGATCTTATCGCCGGGACGGAGATATTCGGGTGCATACGTCCATCCGTCGACGTACACTTTTTCGTGCTGCTGAACGTCGGTATACGACCTCGCGACGACCGATGCGTACAAAACGGGATGATGATCCTTCCGCACGAGTTTGTAATATTCGCTGATAACGTTCGCCATGTACGCTCCACCGCGCAGCGAACAATAGATCACATCCGGCACAAATCCGTCGGAGTACATTTTATGCGCAATTTTAAGCGCATCGTTTCGCACAACGTCGAACGGAAGAAATTCCTTTATCATCGCTATAACCTCGTTCGCGTCATTATAATCGTAATCGTCGGAATGCTCAACACACATTGCGCGCTCTATCGGGGACACGTGATATTTTCGCGCGACGTACGACCGCACATCCCCTGCATCATACGAATGCGCCGCACACGGAGACACAGCCCGGGTTATGTATGGAGATTTTCCTTTGCGAACGTGCGCGCGTCGACAGGCCGGCTGAACAGATAGCCTTGAAATTTATCGGGGCCGAAAGGCAGCAGTTTTTCCACGTTGCCGTATGATTCAATGCCTTCCATACACACCGTCATGCCGAGCGCGTGCGCCATGCCGACGATAAATTCGATTATCTTCAAATCTTTCATATCGCCCGTGAGCGCTTTTTGAATAAACGTATAATCGAGCTTGAGCGTATTCGCGTGAATGTCCTGCAGATAGCGCAGGTTTGAAAATCCCGTACCGAAATCGTCGATATCGATTTTTACGCCGAGCGCCAAAAGTTCGGCGAGTACCGATTGAATTTCTTCATCGTCGATATTGCCGCTTTCGGTTATTTCCAGAACAATATTTTTCGGATTGACTTTCGTACGCTCGAGCGCGATCTGCACTTCGCTGACGAGGTTCGACTGCAAAATCTGCACAAAGGAAATATTGACGCTCACATAGAGTTCGGGAAAGAGCGTATTCCACGCGGCACACTGGGCAAACGCTTTTATCAATACCCAACGGCCGACGGGCACGATGAGTCCGCTCCGTTCAAGAATAGGGATGAACTCTCCCGCGCCGACCGTGCCGAAGCGTTCGTTTTTCCATCTCAAAAGCGATTCCGCGCCGACGACGATTTTTGACAATTTTTCACTGTTGCTCTTCCCTACGGCCTTTGCATTTACGATGGGCTGGAACAAAAGTGTAAATCCTTCGAACTTGTTTTTTATGGAATCCCTCATCGCGCTTTCGATTTCGAGCGCGCGAAGATAGTTTGCATATTCGCGGGCATTGAACAGCTCGAGCATATCTTTGCCGTCCTTTCTTGCGAAGTCTACGGTAAACACGAGCTTTGCAAGTATTTCCGTAAGCGTACTCGTATCGTTGATAAACGCGATACCGCCTGCGGAAATGGTAAACACGCGCTTATAGCCCGACGCGTATTCGGCATCCCGAATGCTTTGCTTTATGCCGCTGTATCTGCGGCGTATTTCGTCCACGCTTCCGCCGCTGAAATTTATCAAAAGAAATTTGCCACCGGAAAACAGATAAGCTTTCGTGTCGTCTCCGCATTGCCGCTTGCATGCATCCGCGACGATGGACAATATTTCGTTGCCGGCTTCAAAGCCCACGCGCTCGCTTATCGAAATAAGATTGTCGACTTCGATCTGCATCGCAAAACCGCTCAGCGCTCCCGCATCCATGCGCGCCGTATCGAAATCGAACTGAGCATCCCGTTCCGAACCGAGATTTTCGTCTTCAAAGAAAGGATGCTTTTCTGCGGGATCAATGGACCCGGCGACGATATCGCGTGAAGAAACGGACAAGTGCAGCATGCGGATCTCAACGGAAACATATTCGCCGTATCTGTTGCGAATGTGGTACGTCGCTTTGATCCGGTTTTTTTTATTTGAAATAATGGATTCGATATCGCCGGAACAACGGACGCGTTCGTCCTCATGCACAAAGGTGATGATTGTCCGCGCCGCGCCCGAGAATTGCACGCCGGGTAAATCGTAATGAGCCAATGTGCGCTCCGAAATAAAAAATGTATCGGCTGCGATATCGTACACGAATGCAAACGACTCGGTACAGGTTTCAAGAAGCGAGATAATATTTTTTACGATGCTCGAATCAACTTTGTTTTGCAAATTTCTCGTTCCACTGCAGTACAGTATACAATACTCGATACGATATTGCAATTGCATTGTACACATTATTTTTCACCCGCAAAGTGCGAGCCGAATATTTTCTGCACCAAATATTTTCTTGCTTTTCCGACAGGATGGTTTATAATGGGCGTATGACTTTTATACAAAATGTAGCCGAATATTACGACGAATTGTATCCCGTGGCAGAAGAACAAAAAAAATTTTACAGCCGTATGAGAGAATCCTATCCGTCTCCGGCACGATTTTTGCAGATAGGATGCGGAACCGGAGCACTTGAGCACGCGCTCGCCAAAAACGGCGCGGACGTAACGGGTCTTGAAGTTGCAAAAGAACTCATCGAAATAGCCGCCCTGCGCCGAAGAACGCAGCTCATGCCCATACGTTTTTTCCAGCTTTCAACGCTCGATATGACGCGCTTTCTCGGAAAAAACTTCTATAACGTCATCTCGTGTCTGAACAGCCGTATCGTCTTCGTCAGAGATAAAACGCTCCTGCGTAAATTTTTTTTCGACTGCAAAGGGCTGCTCTCAGAAGGCGGCACACTCATCCTCCATCTGTATAATTTTTCGCGCGCGCTGCAAAGCGGAAGGACGGAACTCCGTACACGCAGCAGCATCCGCGTCAAACTTTTATCGACGCTTGCGCCGGGAAAAGAGGGAGCTTTTTTTATGAATCAAACGCTCGAAACGGGCGCCGGCAAAATTCTTCCGGTCATGGAAAACGAAGCGTTCTACCCTCTTTCAAAAGACGAAATCGCTTCGTTCGCAGAAGAAGCGGGTTTTACGGATTTTTCGTTTTACGGTTCATACGCGATGGAAGCGTTCACCGAACAAAGTGAAGATATCATCTGCACCATACGATAGGCGCTGCATTTATCCGCACGATACAGCATTCGACATAGGCTTTTGCCGACGCGGGCGATCGGTACTATGCGCGTCAGCCGATGCGCCAGCGGCTGCCTGAATCTTTGGCAAAGCGCTTGGCGTTCACTTCGAGCAGGCGGCCGTCTTCTCCGAGCATCTTTACTGTGGACGTGATCGGATTTACTTCGGTGATTTTAAAATTCGTTCCGTCGTAAAAAAGGTGAATGCCTTCCGACGGCAGATTTTTCCGCGCTTCGCTGTACCAATCGAATTCGTACGAGAGACAGCACAAAAGCCTTCCGCACTGCCCCGAAATTTTCATCGAATTGAGCGAAAGATTTTGATCCTTTGCCATGCGGATCGACACCGGTTTGATCTTGTCAGAAACGGCATGACAGCAGTAGGAACGGCCGCAAACGCCGAGTCCGCCGGTGATGCGCGCTTCATCGCGCACGCCGATTTGCCTGAGTTCTATGCGCATTTTAAATACGGAAACCAAATCTTTGACGAGTTCGCGGAAATCGACTCTGTTATCCGAGCTGAAAAAAAACAGCGCTTTTTGCTCGGCGACGAGAAAATGCACTTGAATCAATTTCATGTCGAGACGATGATAGGCGACTTTTTCTTTAAAGACTTTCACCGCATCGCTTTCTTTTGCTTTCAGTTCTTCCGCGCGCTTTGCATCTTCTTTCGATACGATGCGGTCTATGTCGACGATGTCGCTCTGCCGCACGCCGCGCGGCTTTTTCGTTTCGCCGAGCACGACTGCGATATCGTGTCCGTACCGCGTCGGCACGATGACGCGCACCCCCGCTTCGATGCCTTGCACCCCGCCCGCCGTTGCAAAAATACTTTCGCGCGAATATTCGAGTTTTAAGTGATAGAGCGGTTCGTCGGGCGTAAAGTCCGCATCTCCCTGATCGCTTTCGTCCGCAGTATCTTCAAGCGCTTCGAGATTTTCTCTCTCGTCATCTATATCGTTTTCAAAAATATCGCTCATCATCGCCTCTTACGCGCCTCTGCGCGTTTTTCGGTTTTAATAATCGGAAACCCGAACAAAATTACAAGTTCCGGAAAGTTTCTTCGAATTTGTTAATTTTTATTTTAGCATCAAGAAGCAAACACGTCTACGAGCAAACCGCGGATCTCTTCGACGCGTTTCAAAAGCAAAAATTTATCGGCTTGATTTGCAAGAATTTCCGCCGCAAGATTGTTGAGCTTTTCGTCGATGATCCGCACTTGCACGAATATCCGCTCTTTATTTGTCCGCCGATTGCGCCGCCCTTTGAGTTCTTCAATCTCGAAGCTGTACTTTACAACATACTTCATAAGCCGGCTCACCGCGCGCCGATATTCGACAAAGGCATCTTCCGACATCGAATCGATGAGCTTATCGCCGGCAGTCGTCACGCGGTCTTTCAAAAAAACGACGGCGTCTTCGACCGACATCCCCGCGATTTCGGCCGGAAGCCCCGCCGACGCAAGTTCGTTCGCTTCTTCGTTTTTTTTCAGCATCGCGGAAAAGATCCCCGCCGTTTGTCGGGTATCCGCTTTTTTCCCTTTTTTTGCTTCTTTCGCCGCTTCCCCCGAAGCCGAGGCCAGCGCAGTAAAATAAAGCGCCTGCCCCAACGGATCGACCGTGTTCATGCAAACGCCGCCTTCGTACGGATGGCTTTCGCTTCGAGATACCGCTCCGATGCCGAAAGGTATTTTGCTTCGTCTTCGATGGAAATGCAGTGTCCGTGAAAGATCACCTTTTCTTCGATCCGGACTTTTTGCGAAATGATGTCGCCGATGACGGCAGCCGATGAAAGCAGCGTTACGCTTTCCTTTGCGATGATGTCGCCGAGCACGATGCCTCCGACGATCGCGGACTTCGCCGTAAGATTGCCGCAGAGCCGCGCACGCTCGCCGATCTGCACGTTGCCGTCGGTTTCGAGATCGCCGCGTACGTCGCCGTCCAAGCGAACGGAGCCGTTTATCCGAAGATCACCGGAAACGGCAGAACCTTCACCGATAACCGTATTGATCGAAAAGTCGTCGGAACGCAGCGCCATAAGTCAATTCGAAAGTTTTACGTTAATGTATTTTGCAGGGTCTACGACATCCGAACCGATGTGCACTTCGTAATGCAGATGCGGTCCCGTGGTAACGCCGGTGTTGCCGACATAGCCGATGACGTCGCGCTGAGAAACGAACTGCCCCTTCGTTACGCGCGAAGACATGAGGTGCGCGAAACGCGTATAGATGCCGTGCTTATGTTTAATGATAATATAGTTGCCGTAACTCGCATCGTAGCCGACCGTAACGACTTGTCCGCTCGCCGTCGCGATGACCGGATCGCCGGAACGGTAGGTCGAAAAATCGATCCCCTTGTGAATGTACCATTGCCCCGAAATCGGGTGCACGTTCGGACCGAAAGCCATGGAAATATGCGCGTTCACGTTTTTCAGCGGCCAGATGCTCGGTATCTCCGTAAAGAGCGTATTTTGATTTTCGAGCATTTTACCGATCTGCTCGACAGGCTGCACCGCATTTTCGAGGTAGGTTGCAAGCTGCTTCACGTCTTCCGTTTCGCGCATGGAACCCCTTACCGTTTCCTGCGTACCGAAAAGAGAAGAAAGATCGCTGTTCGAAAGCGAGGCGCGAGCGACGTTTGAACTGTCCGTAATGCCGAGCAACGCGAGCGACTGGGACAGGGACGTTTGAAAGCGTTTTGCCGCCTGCATGAGATTCATATTTTCGTCGCGGAGCTCGTCGAGGCTCGCCTGCGTCAAGCGGTTCTGCGATGAAAGGCGCGATATTTCGGCGCTCGAGCCGATCGCTTTGCGGTCAAAGTAAAAAAACGACGCGACTATGCCGAAAACAAGCACGACGCCGAGACCGAGCGCAAAAACGTTTGTCTGAAAATTAACAACTTTGCTTTGCGAATGCGGAACGATCATTATCGTCAGTTTGCCGTCGAGGATTTTAAATATCCGCTGCGCTCCGTTTTTTATGTAAGCTAAAAAAGAAAAAAACGCGCCGCTCGTTTTCGAAGCAACTTTTTTTTCAAACTTTTTATATTTTTGCGTCCGAGCCACAACCTCGCTCCTGTTTTATCCGAAATAGCCCCGCTGCCGAAACGCGGTCTTAACGGTGTATTGTAGCACATTCCGCGCCTGTATGTCAAATAGTAAAAATCTCCAATTCCAGTGCAAATTGCAGGACGCGGAAAAGCAGGCCGATCTAACCGGAAATCGTTTTTCTTCTAAAGAAGTTCTTAAAGAATTGCAAAAGATAACCGCAGAATGAAATACGCGATCGAATATCTGCCGTCGGCGCCGGAAGACTTAAAATTGTCGGTAAAAAATTATTTTGTGTTCTACCGCATAGACGAAACGAAAAAAACGGTGAGTGCTGCCCGTGCTACACTGTAAAACCCGTTTTCCAATGCCACACGGGTTTTGCGAGCGCGTTTGAAAAGGGCTGCGTGCGATTGAAATCGGGGAGCCAGCTCGTATCGTCGGAAAGTTCCTGATAAAAAAGGTATTCGAAACCGTGAGCGTCGATGAGGTCGCGGATGTCCGCATCTTCGGCCGGACTCACGAGACGGTTTTCGATCGCCGACAGGGCGTCCAGCCGCTTTGCACGCACGCTTTCGCTTTCTTCAAAGGGTACGGGCGTGTACTGCGACATGAGCGAAACGAGCGCTTTGCCGTCGGCATAACGCTTGAGCCATGCAAGCACATCCGCCGTTTCGGAAAAGCGTCCGGGCAAAAAGAGGTGGCGCACGATGACGCCGCGCTCGATCTTTTCTTTTTCGTTTCCGTCTTTTGTCTTTTGCGCAAGCGAAAGCGGAAAACGTTCGATCATCCATCGGACGGCGCGAGCGGCAGCTTCGGGGTAATTTTCCGCACCGAAGAGATGCTTTGCAAGTTCGGGCGAAAGCGTTTTCAAATCGGGGAGCCACACGGACACGAGATCTTCGAGCAGTTCGAGCGTTTCGACCGATTCGTATGCCGACGAATTCCAGCAAAACGGAATCGACAGGCCATCTTCGCGCGCAGTTTTCAAATACGAAGCGATGAGCGGGATCGCGTGGCTTCCGGTGACGAGGTTTATGTTTTCAGCGCCCGCGTCTTCGAGCGTCCGGCAGATTTTAATAAATTCTATTTTATCGACGGCGCGCCCCATGCCGTTTTGCGAAATCTGATAATTTTGGCAAAAAGCGCAGCGGAGCGTACAGCCCGTAAAAAAAATCGTACCGCTTCCGCCGAACACGGTAACAGGCGGCTCTTCGCCGAAGTGCAGACACGCGGACGCGATGCGGAGGGCATCTCCTTCTCCGCATAATCCGCGTACGGCTTTTCTGTCGACGGCGCATTTTCTGGGACACTGCACGCACGGAGCATACGCGCCTACGCCCGATTGTAAGGGCGGCGGAACGCCGTTGCGGAGCGAAGCGGAGCAATGAAGCGGAGCGGAACCCTGCAAAGCGGGATCTTCGAGCCGCTCCGTCCGAAAAGGCAATGACATAGGGCTACACCGCTTTTTGCTCGACGAGAGAAGCCATGAGTGACGAAAGCGATTCTATCGGAAGCGTTTCGGCTTCATCCTGCACGAGAGAGGCAAGGTTTTTCCAATCGTCGGGCGAAAGCGAAGCCGTGTCGTCCTCACCGCGCAAAAACGAAAGCATCGCGGCAAGTTTTTCGGCGTGTTCCCTTGTCGGCTCGTTTTCCGCCTCGGATGACGGATCGATATATTCGGCGAGCCAATAGTCACCGACCGAGCGGGGAAGATCGCCGAGACCGCGGATCGCATTTTCGAGGGAGCGCGCAATTTTTTCGCATGTTTTTTTCGCGTCATAACGAGCGCCGTTTTCCGCCCGTTCGCGCTTGGCCGCACGCATGATATCGCTCAGGAATTTTTCCGTACAGGTCATAGACTCACGGTATACCGCGAATGCCGATTTTTGTAAATTACCCGACGGATGCACGGGGAGTTTTTAATGTAACGGCTTACGAGTCTATGCTTTCGACGAGAACTTCGTTGCCGCCCGGAGTGCGATAACAGCGGATTTTCTCCTTGACAAGAAGTCAATCTCGTCATACACTGTCGATATGGACTTAAGAACAGTTTTAACGACCGATACCGTAGATCTCCATCTCAAGGGAACGACAAAGGAAGCGATCATCGACGAGATGCTCGAATTGCTCGTAAAGGCCGGTAAAGTTACGGATAAAGCGGCCGCCCGCGAATGCGTACTCGACCGAGAACGCAAAATGTCTACCGGCATGAAGCACGGCATCGCGATCCCTCACGGAAAAACGGACACGGTGAGCGACCTCGTCGCGTGCATCGGCATTTCCGACAATCCCGTCGATTTCGATTCTCTCGATCAGGAACCGTGCCGCATCTTTATCATGACGCTTTCTCCGGTAAACAAAACCGGTCCGCATCTTCAGTTTCTCGCGGAAGTAAGTCTTCTGTTTAAGAGCCCGGAAAAGCGGCAGCTCATCCTCGAAACGCAGGACAAAGCGGAAGTCATTAAAATCCTCACCGAATAACGTTTTTGTATTTTTTGCAAAACGGTCAAAGGCGGTCTTTATGTATTGCATGAAGACCGTTTTTATTTTAAACTCACGGCATGAAACTCGACGCGCGCTTCGAATCGAAAAACGGAAAACTCTATGCGCTCAAAACGGGCGAGGAAGCCGATACGGGCGCTTTGATCCCGTTCGACTCGAGCGTCCTTTCAGGCGCTTCGTCCGAAAGTGCGGAAGCGGAAGCGCAAAGATTTTCGCAGGATAGGGGTAAAATCCTCGCGGTATACGTTCCGCACCGTGCCGCAGAAATTTCTGAAAATACGTACGATGAAATGTATCTTGCAGCTCTCCGCATGTTTTTAAAAGGTATCGAAGCGTGCGGCGCGTATGCTGTCGTCGTGCCGATTTCGGACTGCGACGCGGGGCGGTTAACGCAAGCGATGTGCCATACGGCACGGAGGATCAAAGACTGCGCGGCCGTCATCGGTTTTGCACTCCCCGATGTACTGACGGAAAGCGAAGCGACAACGTTTACGGAGGCTATGAGCGCAAAGCACGCGCACTACGTCTATTTTTCAAACCGGCATACGCTCTCGTCTTTCGTCGCGTACGCCGTCGAAAGCGGACGCGGGCAATCGTAAGCTTTCGCCGAGGCGGAAAGGCGGCCGCATGCAGACGTAAGCTTTCGCCGGAAACACATCGAATATGTCGCTCACTGTACTTTTATTCTGCCTTAAAATTATGCAGCGAGTAAATCTTCAGATTTAGGAACTGTGCAATTCGTGCGCGGAAGCTCACAAGTACATCAGCGAGTTTTCTGCAAGAAAACTCGATATTAAACGAGACGCGCTATTTCGGCGTTTCGTTTAAATCTTCCTTAAAATGCGGCATTGCAGAAAATGTCAATTTTCGAAAATGCCGCAGCCGTGTGCGGGAGCGCACAAGTACATCAGCGAGTTTTCTGCAAGAAAACTCGATATTAAACGAGACGCGCTATTTCAGCGTCTCGTTTAAACTTTCCTTAAAATGCGGCATTGCAGAAAATGTCAATTTTCGAAAATGCCGCAGCCGTGTGCGGGAGCGCACAAGTACATCAGCGAGTTTTCTGCAAGAAAACTCGATATTAAACGAGACGCGCTATTTC
>NZ_JAFEVM010000035.1:0-28980 GCF_016901105.1 Treponema sp. Marseille-Q4523
ATGTATAAAGTTTCTGTAAAGAAAACTGCCGTTAGTCTAAGAATTGATACCGATGTTTTAATGGATTTAAAAGAAATGGGAACAGGATATCAGACAAGAATAAATAATATTTTACGGAAAGCCGTTTTCGGGATCAAGTTGTGTTTGGATTCTCACCTCTTCTACAAATAAACTGTATTCATCTAACGTTTTACAGCGGTCAACACTTTTGCGCCCTTGCTCTTGTTTATGTTATATACCTTTACATCAAATTATAAAAGTAGTGTCAGAAAGCATATTATTAACTATGTTTTTCCGGAGCGAAGTAAATGATTTTTCCGAGATTAAGAAAATTAAGTAAAATATACGGATTTAAAAATAACGGTACTTTTATATACGGTACGGTAAAAAATTCATATGTTGTTGTATTCGACGGAAACGATCGGAAAAATGTTTGGTTTCGATTTCCGGGACAGCTTGATGAGAGCGGCAAAATAAAAATCGAATCGTAGAACAAGACAAATCCTGTGCCGCGAAGACGACTGTTCGGCAGATGCTGTTGCAATATATAATGTCGGAAGTCTCCCGCTGCCGCTTTGCTCGCAGCAAATATACATATGTCATTGGTTTTTTGCGGAATAGTCATTATCATTTTCACGATACAGGATTTGCAGAGTGCAAAGAAAATCAAAATACGCAAAATACAGTACCGTTCACGACGTTTTTTTTCGCTTTCTAAAAAAACGAAACTCGTTTCGATTGTTATCCTGTACTTACCTCTACTGCAGCTTTAACCGATACAGTTTCGAGCCTCGGGCGGGCGTCCATTTTTCTTTGCGCTTTTCAGGCAGCGTTGCGATATCGTCCGGCACAAAGCCCAAGTTTTCAAACCAATCGGCCGCCTGTGTCGTGAGGATAAACACGCTTTCGCATCGTTCCCGCTTTGCTTTTTTTAATAAAAATTCGATGAGCTTCGGTCCGACGCCGATATTTGCGCAGGATTCGTCCACGGCCACCGCTGCGATTTCCGCCTGATGCGCGTCGTAAAAATGCAGTGCGGCGCATGCGCGTATGCCGCCGTCGAGTTCATAGACGATATAATCGTCCGCGTTTTCGATCAGTTCGGCATCGCTTCTCGGCAAAAGTTTTCCGGACGCGACGAAGGGGCGCATAAGCGAAAGAACTGCCGGAATGTCTTCGGTTTGCATCGCGCGTATGCCGCCGTAGTTTTCCGAATAGACCATCGTACCGCTTCCGAGTCCTGAAAAAATTTCGCAGGGCAACACGCCGTCGAGCGCACCGTTTACGATATGAGTTCTTGCGACGCCCGATGCGCACGCGCTTTTTGCCAAGCGCAGGAGCGAAACGATTTTTCCGTTTTCCGAATTCGCGTTCGCGTCGATAAAAGAATCGAGTTCGCCGAGGTTGAGCGCGGGGATTTCGCCGGTTTCCGTCACGGCGATTTCGGGCGGTACGGTAAAGTGCGATGCGTTTATATCGTCGCCGCTTGTGACGAAAAACAATTTATCGGCTTGCAGCTGTACGGCGACTTCTTTTGCGAGCGCCGGTGATGAGATATTGTACGGCTTTCCCGTTCGGCTCCAGCCGATGCACGGAAAAATCGGAACGAAGCCGTCGGCGAGCACCGTGCGGATCGCGTCGGTTTCGAGCTTGTCGATTTCGCCCGCGTCCCCGTAATCTTTGCCGTCGAGCACGCCGATCGCGCGCGAGCGTACCCAGTTTCCGATCACGGCGGAAATGCGGTTCGCGGCGAGAGAAGTCATCACCGTATTCGAAACGTCGAACGCCGCCATTTTTATGAGAGGCATCGCTTCATGTGTCGTAACGCGCACGCCGTTTTGCATCGTCCATGAAATATGCGATGCCGACAACACTTCGTCGATGCGCTCGCGCGAGCCCGGCACGATGAGTACGTGCAGTCCCGCTTTTTTGATAAGCGCTATGTCGCGGATGTGGCTTGAAAAAAGCGGCGAGTCGATGTCGTCGAGATAGATGACGACGACGGCATTTTTAAATCGGTCAACGTACCGAATGACGTCGCGGATGCGCTGTGCTTTTTCGATTCGTATATTGTCCGCCATAAGGCTATTATAGCGCGCGGACGCGGCCGCTGGCAATGTCATGATTCACTTGCAGCGAGCGCCAAAGTTCCACATGGAGAAGTCGCTGCGCTCGGCACAGTTGCGCCGCTTCGACTTCCGCTGATTAGCCCGCCTTGCTCCGCACCGCCCCTTCGCATTATACTGCTTTTATGAATATCCACATCATTGAAATGCCGCTCGATTTCGGAGCTTCTCGCCACGGCAGCGATATGGGTCCGTCCGCAATACGGCTTGCAGGCTTACGCGCAAAACTCGAATCGCTCGGCCACAGTTTAGTCAAATACAATTCGCCGATGCGCATACATCCTCAGGAATACGAAGAGGTCGGGAATCCGAAAGCAAAATATTTAAAGCCGATCGCGGCTGCCTGCACGCAGCTTGCAAAAGAAATCGACGAGTCCTTCGCTGCGGGAGAATTTCCGCTTACGCTCGGCGGCGATCACTCGATCGTGCTCGGCACGCTTGCCGGAGCTGCGGCGTCCGCAAAACGCAATGATCAAAAGCTCGGTGTACTTTACGTCGACGCGCACGGAGATTTCAATACGCCCGAGACGACGCTTTCGGGCAATATCCACGGCGAATGCCTTGCCGCTTCGTGCGGACTCGGTCTTCCGGAATTGACAAATTTATATTTTGACGGACGCAAAGTCGATCCGCTCAACGTGTGCTTTGTCGGCATCCGCGATTTGGATCCGGGCGAAAAAGAACTCATGCGAAAATCCGGCGTCACCGTTTTTACGATGAGCGACATCGAACGGCAGGGTTTTCCGTCCGTCGTCAAACAAGTCGTATTCTTTTTTAAAACGCACGCGGACATCGTGCACGTGTCATTCGACATGGACGTGCTCGATCCCATGTTCGCGCCCGGCACCGGCATTCCGCTTCCCGCCGGCATGACGAACCGCGAAGCGCTTTTGCTTATGGAAGAGATGAGCGATACCGGCATCGTAAAATCGGCAGACATCGTGGAAGTGAATCCGATCCTCGACGTGAGAAATCAAACCGCAGTGCTTGCCGTTTCTCTTGCCGCCCGCCTGCTCGGCGAAAAATTGTATTGACGCGCGGAAAATTTTTCGACACGGTACGCGTGATCCGGCCGAGTAATTACTTATTAATAATTATTAATTAATAAAGAGGGAGAAGTCTCTCCCTGCGAGCGCACACGGTTGCGCTCTACCCTCTCTGCGGGGGCACCCCGCAACGCCCCGTTCCCCCGTATCCGTATGCCGCGGCGCTTGCGCGAGCGCAAATTTCGGTATGTTTCGAAAACGAAGGTTTAAATTGAACGTCTGAAATTGCGCCGTTCAATTTAACTTTGAGTTTCGGACGAAGCCGAAACATCGCTTATTAACTGTGCGCTCTCGTGCACTAATTGTACAGCTCCTAAATCCGAAGATTTACTCGCTGTGCAATTTTAAGGAAGGTTTAAAAGCGCTGCGCTATTTCAGTGTCTCGTTTAACCGCTTTGTTTTTCATGACCGTGCCGAACATAAAGTCGTCGGTAAAGGTGAGCTCGTCGACGGGTTTATGAGTATATTCCATAGTTGTACCTTCGGTTATTGGGATAGTGCGGCAAGGAAGCCGCTGAACTATATGGTTTAATTTCGAGTTTTCTAAAACTCGAAATTTTCCAACTGTTTCGTTCACCAACTGAACGGCGAGTTTCGAAAGTGAATAAAATCATGCGGAGGCGAGGTTCCGGCTGCGTGCCGTTTCGAGCGTTAGGCTTGCAGAAGCCTACCCTAAAAGCTCGACCGCGGCATACACGGCGAGTTTGCAGAGCAAACTCGGTAGTGAGCGCAGCGAACGAAGTTCTCGCCGAAAGCATAGCTTTATTTAGAAATACTTTCGAAACTCGACTTTCGACCTATATATCGCCTGCAAAGTGATAAATTACGCGTTTTTTTGTAAAAATAAACGGGAACATCGTTTTCTGCGCGGGGAACTTCGCGCTTCGCGCTCGTTGCAAGGTTGCGCGGGGAACTTCGCGCTTCGCGCTCGTTGCAAGGTTGCGCGGGGAACTTCGCGCTTCGCGCTCGTTGCAAGGTTGCGCGGGGAACTTCGCGCTTCGCGCTCGTTGCAAGGTTGCGCGGGGAACTTCGCACTCCGTACTCGTTGCAAGTTGCGCGAGGATCGATGTACGGTACATGTCGTATCCTGTCTCCGTATGAAATGGAAAAATCAATACCGCTTCATTACCGAAATTACACATTACAAATTGATAAAGTACATTACCCATTACACATTACCAATTACTCATTAGAAAATACCCATTGAAAATCGATTTTCGTGCGGCGGAAAATAGGCGGCTGCAAGTACGGAGGATTGACCCGCTGCTCCATCATAAAATAAAACCGCCGAACGAAAATTCTTCGTCCGGCGACGATTTGCGCGTGTGGTGCGATGTCGGCTTTTAACTTCGAGTTTGCTGAAAGTCTCGTTCAAATCATTATTTCGTGTGATCCTGAATCTTGTCTTTTTCTTTTTTTATCTTCGTATCGAGGGTGTCCATAAGTTTGTTGAGGCCCGCATCGAAACTGTAATCTCTGCTCGTCACATGTCCCTGCGTGCCCCAGCGGAAATTGAACGTCGCGTCGAACGAATACTCTTTGTCGTATTTTACCCGCATGGTAAAATCGACGATCAAATCTTCGGCATACGCGATGCGCTTCAACTTTGTTTCAATCATGTCGGACTGTTTTTTTTCAAAATCGAAACCGACTGCCGATACGTTTTTTGTCATGCAACGCTCCTGTCAGTATGTATTGGAGCCTGAAACACAGGCTGCGGCATTTGTACCGCCCTTATAGTATACAACGGAATATGCGAAAAAGCAAAATAAAAATCGCGACGACACGAGACAAGGGCACTAAAAACTATATTTTCTAAAAAACAGCATATAACGTAAAAAATCGGCTGTACTCCCGGCAGCATACGTATTCGCCGATGCTTTCGGACGACGCGGATCGGAAGAACCCGCCTTCCGCACTTCGGTAACCCTCATCCGCGCCCCGGCGCGGACGCTCCGCGGTGCTCCACGCGGGCGTAGGTCGATCGTGCCGTATACAAAAGGAAGTCGCTGAAAACCGAATTCTCAAAAGCACTCGAATATATGAAAACGGCACTGGCTGTCTGTGCACTCCTTTTGATCGGCACACCGCTATTTTTTCGGCGCTTTTCCGCGGGTATAAGACGAGCCGATCGCAAGCTGTGCGCGGTACTTTGCGACGGTGCGGCGTGCGACGTGTATGCCCTGGGCGGCGAGTTTTTCGACGAGCTCTCTGTCAGACAGCGGTTTTTTACCGCTTGCGCGGTTTTCGATAAGCTGACGCAGCGCGAATTTTACTTTGTCCTGCAAATTCGTAAAAAAATATTTCAACGGAAAAAGCTGTCCCCACGGCGTCTGCATGAATTTTTCGTTCGCCATGCGCGACACCGTCGATTCGTTGACGCCGAGTATGCGCGCCGTTTCGCTCTGCGTAAGCTCTTCGAGGTAGCCTTTTCCGTGCGAAGAAAAAAAACCGCTCTGCGTTTTGACGATGATTTCACACGACTGCAAAAGGAGCGATTTGCGGTATGCAAGGTTGTCCAAAAATTGTTCTGCGGCTTTGAGATTTTTTTTAAGCTCTTTATGGCGCTGCGCGTTGAAACCCGGAACGATGCGAACGTCGGGTATCGAGCCTTTTGCGAGCGTTATGCGGAAATACTTTTCGTGCGTATTTTCCACGAACATTTCATTTTCATCGGACGTGTTCGGCACTTCTCCCTCGGCTTCGGTCACCGAAATGTCGGGCGAAATGTAGTGCGTCGGCGCTTTGCCGTAGCCCTGCGCGGGATACGGATTTAAGCGCGAGATAAACGCGATCGCTTTTTGCACATTATCCGAACTTATCTCAAGCGAATCGATCGCCCTCTCGCCGCCGAAAGATTCGCGCTTCGCCGCTTCCTGCAATTTAATAATTTTTCGTTTGATGCGCTCTATATCGGGTGTCGCGTCGTTCGAATACAGCACATCGATGTGTCCGTCGAGTATAAAAAGCGCGAGCGGCGGAGCGTCGCCTGCGATTTGCGCCTGCACGTAGAGGCTCTCTTCCATGTCGTTGCAGCACGTGCCTTCGGGATCCATGCACCGGATGATGTGCAGCATTTTATCGAGCATAGCCGTATTCTGTGCCGGGCGCGATTTGTCGAGCAGTGACGCGGGAGCGAGGATGTGCCGTCCGTTTTCGTTCAGGTTTTCGATGAGCGCTTTTCCGAGCGATTTTTCGTCGGGCGAAAGCTTCATTACGTTCAGCTGAAACAAAAGATGTTCCTGCAGCGTTTCGCGCGTATCGGCGGCGTTTTCGTATGCATCCTGAAATTTTTGTGCCGCTTCGTTGCCCGCTGCGGACGTATACGAAGTGCGCGTGTTTTCGTACGGAAATGAACTGCGCGGTGCGGCCGCTGCCGCCGCATCATCGCGTGCGATTTCGAGTGCGGGATTTTCATTCACCGCTTTGCGGATTTCGGCGTTCAAATCTTCGCCGCTCATCGCGAGCAGTTTCAGCGACTGAATCTGTTTTTGCGATAGCACTTGCCGCTGTACTTGCGAAATCTGTTGCACTTGTCCGTAAGAAAAATCGGGCATGGCTTAAGTATAGCAAAAAAAAATACTTTGCGGTATACTTTCCGTATGAACACATTTTCTGATTTCGCTCTTTCCGTGCCCGACATTTTGCTGCCGAAAAACATCGACACGGCGAGCTGGTCGTGCATCGCGTGCGATCAATATACGCAGGACAAAAATTATTGGAAAGAGGCGGAAAAAACAGCGAGCGGAAAACCGAGCGCGTTGAACCTCATTTTGCCGGAAGTCTATCTCGGCGACGGCGATAAAGAATCGCGTATTGCAGGCATACAGGCGGCGATGAAACGCTATATCGATGAGGGCCTCTTTGAAGAAAAACACGGCTTCGTCTACGTCGAGCGCACGACGGCGTTCGGCCGTATGCGGCGCGGTCTTGTAGGGGCAATCGATTTGGACGACTACGAGTGGAAGCCTTTTTCAAAAGCGCTCATCCGTCCAACCGAAGCGACGATCCCTTCGCGCATTCCGCCGCGCAAAGCGATCAGGAGCGGCGCCCCGCTCGAAGTACCGCACATTATGCTCCTCGTAAACGATGCGTCAGATTCCCTTGTCGGAGGTGCGGGAGCCGTCGTCAAAGCGTCCGGAGCAGCTCCGCTTTATTCGGGAAATCTTATGATGAAGGGCGGAAGCATACAAGGCCGGCTTGTGCCGGAATCTTCGGAAGGTGTCCTTCTTTCATCGCTTGAAAAAATTGCAAAAGCGAATACCGAAAGCGACGGCAGCGTGTTTATGTTTGCAGTCGGCGACGGAAATCATTCGCTTGCAACCGCAAAAGCCGTGTGGGACGAATACAAACAAAGGCTCGGTGAAGAAGAGCGCAAGACAAGCCGCGTGCGTTATGCCCTCGTCGAAATCGTCAATATATACGATGCGGGGCTTACGTTCGAACCTATTCACCGTGTGCTTTTCGGAGCGGACGCGGCGGAATTGATTTTACGCTTGACTTCTCAATTCGGCGGAGAAGTATCGGAATGCCGGTCGTCCGAAGAGCTCGAAAACGCCGTAAAAAAATCGAGGGCATCGTTCGGCTTTGCAAGCACGTCCGCCGGAAAAACATCGTACACGCTTTTAAAAACGAATATTTCTTCGCTCGCGGTTTCCGCTTTTCAACCGGTCGTCGACGATTATATAGCTGAAAAAGCAAAAGCGGAAATCGACATAACGATCGATTATATTCACGGAGATGCGGAAACGATGCGGCTCGGCGTCCAAGAAGGTACGACGGGCATTCTCCTTCCGCCGATCGACAAAGCAAGCTTTTTTGCGACGATCGAAAAGAACGGACCGCTCCCGCGAAAAAGTTTTTCGATGGGCGAAGCCGATGAAAAGCGCTTTTACCTCGAATGCCGGAAACTGTTTTAGCGAATGTACGTGTGTGCCCGCGCTCAGTAAGCCCGCGCATACGTTACACGAAAATTAATAATTGTTAAAATTGGATTTACGGGAATTGCGATGGCAAAAAAATCCGGTACGATCGTGTACAAGTGTTCATCCTGCGGCTATTCGCAGCCGCGCTGGCTCGGACGCTGTCCGCAGTGCGGAGAATGGAACACGCTCGAAGAATGCATCCTCGACGCGAACGCCGTAAGCCCTGCCGGTGTCGGTCTCTCCGTTTCCGAGCGCGCAAAGCCCGTACCGCTTTCGCACGTGGACGCAAAGGCCGGTATGCGCCTTGCGACCGGCATCGCGGAATTCGACCGCGTGCTCGGCGGCGGAGCTGCGATGCGTTCCGCTGTTCTTATCGGCGGAGAGCCGGGTATCGGAAAATCGACGCTGCTTTTGCAGACGGCTTCTCTCGCGGCGAAAGCGAACGGCAATGCGATGCGCGTACTCTACGTGTCGGGCGAAGAATCCGCCGCGCAGATAAAAGAGCGGAGCGAACGGCTCGGTCTCGCTGCCGCCGGCATCGAGCTTTTGTGTACGATGCGCCTCGAAGATATGCTCGCCGCGCTCGATGCGCAAAACCCCGTGCTCGTAATCGTCGACTCGATTCAAACGACGTATTCGGTGCAGGCCGGTTTGATTCCGGGGACGGTCAATCAATTGAAATACTGCGCGAACGAATTGATAAGCTGGGTCAAAGAGCGCGACGCGGTTTTAATAATGGCCGCGCACGTAACGAAAGAAGGATTGATCGCCGGCCCGAAATCGCTCGAGCACATGGTCGACACGGTGGTTTCATTCGAACGCAGCAACGACGAATACCGCTTTTTGCGCGCGGCGAAAAACAGGTTCGGCTCGGTCGATGAAATCGGCATCTTCGAAATGACGGAAAAAGGCTTGACCGAAGTCGCCGATCCGTCGGTGCTTTTTATCACGAGGCGCGACGGCAAGCAGCCCGCGGGCGTTGCGTGTACCGCCGTGTTCGAAGGCAGCCGCGTGTTTATCGTTGAAATACAGGCGCTCGTCGTTCCGGCAAAGGCGTCTCTTTCCCGCGTCTACAGCGATAAAATCGATTCGGCGCGCGTTGCACGCGTGGCGGCAGTCCTCGAAAAACGAACGGGCATGCGCTTTTCCGATCAGGATTTATACATCAATGTGGCAGGCGGTATGCGTTTGACGGAAGGCGCGATCGATGCGGCGCTTGCGGCGGCTCTGTATTCCGCACGTACCGATGTCGCACTTGCAGCCGAAACGGCGGTGATTGGCGAGCTGAGCCTTGCCGGAGAAATTCGCCCCGTGCCGCGTTTGACGCAGCGCGCAAAGACGGCGCAGAATATGGGCTTTTCGACGGTTATCGCGCCGGAAAAAAGCAAGGGCGTCTCTCAGGCGCGCGACGTAAAAGAACTCATAACGCTCCTGTTCGGAACATAACGAAAGTGCCGCTTGCGCGGGCAACCGTACTGCAAAACTGCCGGTACGGAATCACTCAGCCGGAAAGAGCGAAAAAACCGTACTCACGATACTTTCGAATTCGATCTAATTGATAATGCGATAATCGGTAATTAACAAAAAGCTGTCCGAAAATTAAGGTTTAAAAGCGCCACTGAAATAGCGCGGCGCTTTTAATTTCGAGTTTTCAAATGAAAACTCGCGGATGTACGTGTGCGCTTCCGCGCACTAATTTAACAGTCTCCAAAATTGATATTTTGTTCGACTGTTGAATTTTAAGGAATGTTTAAAAGCGCCACTGAAATAGCGTGGCGCTTTTAATTTCGGTATATCACCGTTTTTTTACTATCGGCGCAGCAGATTCGGCAAAAACAAAATAAGCTGTGGGAAGCAGTTCATCACAAAAACGGCAAGGATCATTACAAGTACAAGAGGTGCCACTTCTTTTACCAAACGCTCCAATTTAACACCGCCTATATCGCAAGCAACAAACAAACACAAACCGACCGGAGGTGTGTTATGACCGATAGCAAGCGAAATAACCATAATGATGCCGAAGAAAAGCGGATCTATATTCAAACTGATCAAAATCGGATAAAAGATAGGCGCAAGGAGTACCATCGCTGCAGAATTATTTAAAAAAGTTCCGACAACAAGCAAAATTAAAATCATGAACATTTGAACGATAATCTGATTGGTCGAAACGGTTAAAATAGATGCTGCAAGATTTTGAGGAATCTGATAGCTGACAAGGATATAGCTGAGTATATCGGCGGTTATCATTAAATACATAATAACTGCAGTTGACCGCGCAGATTTAAGAACAAGTTTATATATATCGCGCCAATGCAATTCTTTATGAATAAAAATACCAACTATAATGCCGTATATAACTGCAACAGCGGCCGATTCGGTAGGCGTAAAAATACCGCAATAAATACCGCCGAGGATGATAATAGGCATCATAAGAGCAAAGAAGGCATCTTTAAAAGATTTCCAGCGTTCGGCTCCGGTAAATTTCCGCGCGCTTTTGTATCCGCGCTTTTTTGAAATAACATATTCCGGTATAATCAATACCAGACAAATGATAATACCGGGAACGATACCGGCAATAAATAAATCGCCGATGGAAACCCCCGTACTGACGCCGTAAAGGACCATAGTTAAACTGGGCGGAATTATCAAACCGATTGTCCCCGAAGCCGCTACAACCGCACCTGCAAATGCAGGATCATAGCCGCTTTCTTCCATTTGTTTGATCATAACGCCGCCGATAGCCGCCGTAGTTGCAGGTGCCGAACCGGAAACCGCCCCGAAAAAAGTGGAAGCCACGGTTGCGACAAGCGCCAAGCCGCCGGTAACGTGGCCGAGAAAAGCTTCAGCCAAACCGACCAAGCGCTTCGACACTCCACCCGACGCCATAATATTGCCGGCAAGAATAAAAAACGGTATGGCCATGAGTGCCGAACCGTTGGACGAGTTAAAAGTCTTTTGCATCAATTCGCTGATGATATCCGAGCAATCCCAATACAAATCAGATGCGGATAAAACGCCGGCAAAAAATTCCGAAAGCGGCCCCATAAGGGAAGCAAAGACACAGGTCAATCCCAGCGACACCGCGATAGGGATTCCCATAAGCAAAAAAATAATAAAAAATAAAGCAAGATATAAGCCCATTTACTTTTCTCCCTTTGTCGTAATCGCTTTTAAAAGCACTTCAATCATCATTAAAAGCGAAAGTGCACTGCCGACGGGAACGATCATAAAAATCCATCCGAGCTTCAGCCACCCCATCGAAGGCGATACACCGCCGAGTGCAAGAATATCACGGGCAAGCGGATAGGTATAAAAGGTCATAACACAGAGAAACAGAATAATCAGTATATCCGCTGCAATTTTAATACCTTTTTTCAGCGCACCGTTTTTTATCGCATCAAGAGCCATAGACATGTTAATATGCTTTTCTTCACGATAAAGAAACACGGCGCCGAAAAAGATAATGCCTGAGAAAAAATATGTTGCCAATTCCTCCGACCACGAAAGCGGTTCTTTAATAATATAGCGATAGATGACCTGTACAAAAATCAACAGTACCATTCCCGACATAAAAAAAACAAGGGCAGCTTGGGTAATTTTTGTAATAAGATCGTTGATAATTTTAAGTGCTTTAAGCATAAGCGACCTCCGGCTGATGGTAAAAAGAATAAAATCACGGAACAGAGAAAATATTTTTCCGTTCCGTGAAAATTACATACGGGAGGGGCTGTCTCAAAAGTCGGTTACTTTCTCGACAGCCCCTTTGCTTAAGACATGTATGGGTATCGTATATTCCGACAGCGCGTGTTTTTATTTTGCTTTTGCGGCTTCGGCAATAATACGTTCTATCATGTCGCCGTAATCGGGACGGAATTTTTCATATACGGGCTTACACAGCTCAATAAACGGAGCGCGGTCGGGGCGGGTAAATACAACACCGAGCGATTCGCATTTTTTTATATCGTCTTGGTCGGCTTTAGCTTGAAAATCAAAAGAAAACACACTTATTTTCTTCGCTTCTTCGATAAAGATTTTTTTGTCCGCTTCGGAAATACGATTCCAAAGCTTTTTGGAAATGATAAGCGGATTCGGCACGTGCATATACCACAGCAAAGCACCCGTTTTTGTAAGTTCATAGTACTTTTGGGTAAGCATATGCGTAATGGTTCCTTCGCAGCCGTCAATTGTTTTCATCTGCCAAGCGGAATAAACGTCATTAAAAGCCATCGGAACTGCAATAGCTCCCATGGCGTTAATCGTTTCGATCATCGGTTTGGAATTGACAACGCGCAATTTCAACCCTTTCAGATCGGAAGGTTTATTAACCGGACGAGGCGGAAATAAATGGCGCATACCGTTTTCCCACCAAGCCAAAACGATAAGATTTTTCGCAGCCAGACTGTCGGCCAATTCGTCTCCTATCGGACCGTTAAGAACATAACTTGCTTGTTTTTCGTTTGCAAATAAAAAGGGCAAATCCAGTACGCCGACAATTTTGCTGTAAGACGATAACAACGAACCCGTAGCCAGTACCATATCGGAAGTACCTAACTGACAACCTTCTATCAATTGGTTGGGCTTACCGTACAAATCGGACGGATAAATCTCAAAAGTATAACGACTATTGGTACGTTCCGTTACCGCTTTTGTCCACTTTTCCAAATACATTTGATAATAGTGATCTTTGGTGCCGGTATGACCGACTTTTATAACGCGGCCTTTTGTCGGTGCTGCGGCAAGTGTACCGCACAAAAACATAAGCGATAATGCGGTTAAGAAAAATCCGTTTCTTTTCATACAAAAACTCCTCTTTACTTGATGTAAATATAAATTATACCGTCGAATTTGTATTTGTCAAGCAAACAAACAGGCGTATATCGAGGACATGTGATATTTTCGTAAACAAACAGGCGTGTTTTCGACGATCACTCAGCCGGAAGAGAGGCGATGAGTTTTCCGAGAGACGTGAGTTCTTCTTGCGTCAGCGTCAAACCCTTGCCCATTTTTTGATGGTCGGGCGACCAGCTTCTGACATCGTATTTTGCGGGGCGGCCTCCCCAGGATACGAGGTTGAGCTCCATCTTCCATCCGCCTTTTCCTTCGGAGACGACGCCGATGTTTTTCGTAATTTCAAAAGTAAAATCATCCGCCATAATTGCATCCTCCGTACATAAGGGATTTCAATGCGTGCCGATCGTTCCGCGTTCGGATCGACCGGCATTATTAAACATAGTAGCATATTTTGCGCCTCTCGTCGCCTGCAATGACGGAATGATATACAAATTAAAGATTACGAAGAGTTTTAAATCCGATTATAAAAAATATTGCTGTTGCGGAACAACCGTAAATACGATATACTATTATTGATGTATTGTCGATAATGGATAATTTTTCAACGAAAATTTATGGAGGCAGAATGTGAAAAAGCATTATATAATTCTTTTCGCCGCTGCGTTGGCATTCGGATTTATATCGTGTAAATCCACGAAGCAAAACACAAAGCCGGATACGTCGGCAGCAGAACAGGCGGCAAAGGTACCGGTTGCAACCGACAATTCCGCTGCGCTCGACGCTGCGGAGACGGCTCGACGCGCTGCCGTAAAGGCGGGTGCGGATAAAGCGGCGCCCGATCAATTCAACGAAACCGACACGCGCTATAACGATCTCGTCAAGCGGAGCAAGGCGGGCGAAAACGTAACGGTCGAACTTGCGGACGTGACGGCTCGCTACCGTGCGCTTGAAGAATACACGAAAGCGGCTGCGCTTAAACGCCGCATTGACGAACTCGGCTTTCAATCCTACGATAAGACGAACTACAACAAGGGTGCGAATGCGCTGAGTGCGGCTGAAAAACTTTCGGCGGACAAATCGTCGACGGGCGCACAGCTCTATGAACAGGCGCATACGGCCTATGCATCGCTCAATACGGCGCTGCAGAATGCATTTAAAACGCGCGCACGCGAAGAGCGGACGGCGGCATTCAACGCAAAGCGCAATGCCGACAGCGTGTATGCGGCGGTCGCGCAAAAGAAAGCATACGACGGCGGCGTTGCGGATTTCCGCAGCGGAGACACGAGCTATGCACAGCAGGATGCCGAAAGTGCTCTCGCACACTACGGTGATGCGCGCAAAACCTTTGAAAAACTCTATGCCGATATTTCCGAAAAACGTGCGGCTGCACAGGAAGCCATCGAAAAGGCGAAAGCGAAAGTTGCCGAAACTTCGGAATACGCGGTGCAGGCGGATAAAGACGCCCCGCTTTCTGGCAGCAATATCAAAGGCATCGAAGATGAAAACGCGGTTTTGCTTAAGGCTGAAACCTACGACGATCCTACAAAGGCCGCGCAAGCGGTACCCGAAACGGTCAGCGATACGGAGGCTGCAAAATGAAAAAATTATTAATTATCATCGCTTCGCTTGCTTTTATAGGAACGATTGCGTTCGCTGTAAGCTATAAAAACAATACGTATCAAAAGCTTGCCGACGAGTATACGCGTCAAGCGCAGGCGGCTCTCAATGCCGGCCGCTACGATGAATCGATCGAACTTTCGCAAAAAGCCGAAGAAAATGCGGCGCTTTCCCGCGCATATATCGATATGATGCTTGCAAAAAAATCGGCCGAAGATGAAATGAAGATCGCACAAAATAAAATCGCATGGGCGAAAAGCATTAATGCGGATAAGAATTTTCCGATGGCGTTTACCGCCGCACAAAATAAGTATGCCGGTGCCGAAAAATCTTACGACGGCGAAGACTATAAAGCTGCGGCGAATTATGCGCGCGAATCGGTCGCCGCTCTCGACGGCGTGCATGAAGTGACGCCGCTTCCCGAATTCTATGTTGTCCGTCCGTGGGCGGATACGAAAGATTGCTTTTGGAATATTTCGGGCCGTCCGTATATCTACAATAATCCGTTGTTGTGGGAAAATCTGTATCAGGCGAACAAAACGAATATCCCGCGTCCCGAAGATCCGAATTTGATTTTGCCCGGCATGAAGATGCAGATTCCGAGCTTGAGCGGTGAAATCCGCGACGGCGTCTACGATCCCGCGAAAGCCTACGATCCGTACAACGTCGCGCGCTGATCGCACACTTATCGGTTTATTCGTGCGGAGGCTTTAATACCCCGACGCCGCTTGAAGCTTCGCTGCGAGGCTGCGGCGGGGTATCGATTTACGTTAAATTAAAAATCGAACAGCGTACTCTTGCGTTGTTCGATTTTTTTATTGGGACTACAATTATTGTAGAGCGCTTGTTTTGTCGCCTGCCGGCAAAACAGTCGTTTCATTTTTAATAATTTTTAGAATCTGCCGTTTGCCTTCTGCACTTTTTGTTTGCAGCGCAAATAGAGCGCGACGGCTGCCGCCATGAGCGCGTGCGAATATTCTTTTTTTGTGCCGAGACCTTCGATCACTTCATCCTGATCGAGTTCGAGGTAGTGCACATATTCGTCTTTATCCAAATGCTGTTCGTGGATATTCGTCAAATCTTCCGCGGCAAAAAAATGCACATGATTCGACATGAGCGCGGGGTTCGGACTCATCGTTCCGAGATAGGTGAGCCGTCCCGCCGTGTGTCCCGTTTCTTCGCGCAGTTCCCGAGCGGCCGCCTGTTCGGGCGTTTCTCCTTCGTCCATGACGCCGCCGGGGAATTCGATGCTCAGCACGCATTCGGCGTGCCGCCATTGTTTTACCATCAAAAACTTACTGCCGTGTACCGGTACGACGATCGCCCAATCGTGTCCCGGTTCGATGACCATGTAGTTCCCTTTTTGTCCGTCGGATGCAACGCTGTCCGTTTCGGTTACCGTAAACACGGGTGTTTTTAATAATACTCGTTTTCCGTTTTCCTGCCAAATAAGCGCGCTGTCATCAGCATCCATATCCGATCGCTCCCGTACCGTTGATATATAAAGTTTTCCGATAAAACAAATTGCTTTATTTTTCGGTTATATTGAGTTATACTGTATTTACGGAAATTATAAAAGCGTGTATGCGTGTATATTTGCGTGTACGGCTGAAAACTTCCTGCAAAAGTTTTTATGGGAGGTATGGTAAAAAGCGTCGTCTGAAATATCGCCGCCGCTTTTTACCTCGAGTTTGCGCGAGTATTTGCAGAAAACGTGTATACGTATTTTTTTCGATAAAATCGTATACATACGATATACTTTATTTTGCAAACTCGACTATTTAACGTGTGCGCTCTCGCGCACGGCTAAAAACTTTTTCGGATATTAAAATATCCTGCAAAAGTTTTTATGGGAGGTGCGTATGGCTATAGTTGCAATTTCCCGGCAGATTGCGGCGCTCGGCGATGAAATCGCTGCGATCGCGGCGGAAAAACTCGGATACGTGTTTATCCGCAGGGATGAGCTTGAAAAACGCATCGTGCAGCACGGATTTCCCGCCGAAAAGCTCGGCAAGTACGATGAAAAGAAACCGGGGTTTTTTGCCGCACTCGTTAAAGACCGCGATGAATATTTGCACTATCTGCAGACGGCAGTCCTCGAAGCGGCGAGCGAAAACAACTGTGTGCTTATCGGACGCGGTTCGTATATCATATTGGAAGACGTGCCGAATGTCGTTTCATTCCGTCTCGTCGCGAAAGATCCCGTCAGGCTGCAGAGGCTCGAAAACGAATTCGCGTGTACGAAAAAACAGGCGCAGCAAAAGATCGATGAAAGCGATAAAAACAGGAGCGGCTTTCATAAAAGCTTTTTCGACATCGATATAGCTGATCCGACGCATTTTCATTTTGTGCTGAATACGGGACTTATCGGTGCGGATGAAGGCGGTGCGCTTATCGCCGATTTTGTTAAATCACATATTTCGCCCGAACTCGACGCGCTCGGAGCGGAAAAAATAAAAACGCTGCTTGCCGCACAACGCCTCGTCAATACGCTCGTATTTACGCATAAAATTAATATCGAATTTTTACACGCGGTTATCGACGGCAATACGATCATACTGCAGGGTGTTGCGGATTCTTCGGCCGTCGTCGAACAAGCCGTTGCTCTTTCAAAAAAAGAGATGCCCGGATACGACGTAAAGTCCCGCATAAGCATCGTTCAGGATTTTAAAGCGCATCCGAAATGATTGTGCCTCTCTCATGCGAACGGTCACCGGCTGCCGCTGGCGTCCGCGTCTTGACACTACGTGCCTTTCAAAACATACTGACGGTATGAAACTCGCAAATGCATTTACGTCGGTACGCGTTGTCTTTGCGCCGGTATTTTTCCTTATCTATTTTATACCGATTTGGACGGGGCGATTTGCCGGCGTTTCGGCAGCCCTTATGATCCCTCTTCTGGCGTGCATGGAATTTACCGATTTTCTTGACGGATTTTTTGCGCGCAAAACGGGCGAAGTGAGCGATTTCGGCAAGATGTTCGATCCCTTTGCGGACGTCATCGTGCATTTGACGACATTTACGTGTTTTATGCATTCGTTCAGCCCGTCCGTAGAGAGCTATCTTCCGGTATGGATTTTCGTATTGATTTTGTACCGCGAGTTTTCGCAAAATTTTTTGCGTATGGTCGCGGCAAAGCAAGGTACGGCGATCGCCGCGCGAAAGGGCGGAAAACTCAAAACCGTATTTTACGTCGCCTCGGGATTTGTTGCGCTCATCCCCGAATGCGCGCTGCGCTTTTATGCGGCAAGAGGAGGCGAAGCCGGCGGTATCGTTTCGGCTGTCGTGCAGCATACGGCGGTTTGGAAAAATGCCGCGCTCGGTATGTTTATCGTAAGCCTTGCGCTGTGCTATATTTCGTTTGCCGATTACCTTGTGCACTTTAAGTCGGTTTTAAAAGATATGTGAAAAGCGTCGTCCGTTTTTGTTCCGGCGGTCGATTTTTTTTCGCACTTGATTTTTTTGCCGACAAAGGCTATAACGTGAATATGAAAAATGCAGGCGATGTAAACACTTTTGTACAAAAGGGGTTTGCATCGCTTTTCTATTTTTAAAGTGCGGGACAAAACGCCGGAGGACTTATGCCGAATGTGCAGGAATTGTTCGGGAGCATGGTTTTTAATCAAAAGGTGATGCGCGAGCTTTTGCCGAAAGATACGTTTAAAGCGCTCAAAAAAACGCTCGACGACGGTACGCCGCTCGAACTTGAAATCGCGAATCAAGTGGCGCACGCGATGAAAGAGTGGGCTATTTCGAAAGGCGCGACGCACTACACGCATTGGTTTCAGCCGCTTACCGGCATTACGGCGGAAAAGCACGAAAGCTTCGTTGCTCCCGATAAAAACGGCGGCGTCATTATGGAGTTCGGCGGCAAAGAGCTTGTCAAAGGTGAAAGCGATGCGTCGTCGTTTCCGTCGGGCGGAAGCCGCGCCACTTTTGAAGCGCGCGGGTACACGGTGTGGGATCCCACGGCGTATGCGTTCGTAAAAGATCATTCTCTGTGCATCCCGACGGCCTTCTGTTCGTACACGGGAGAAGCCCTCGACAAAAAAACGCCGCTCCTTCGTTCCATCGAAGCGCTCAGCAAACAGGCTGTGCGCGTGCTTCGTCTTTTCGGCGAAAAAGACGTCGAACACGTGATTTCCTGTGTCGGCGCCGAACAGGAATATTTTTTGGTCGATGAAAAACTCTATGAAAAGCGCAGAGATCTCCAGATGACGGGGCGGACGCTCTTCGGCGCAAAACCCGCGAAGGGGCAGGAGATGGACGACCAGTATTTTACCGCGATCACGCCGCGCGTTACGGAATACATGGAAGACCTTAACGAAGAGTTGTGGAAGCTCGGCATCTTTGCCAAGACGGAACACAATGAAACGGCTCCCGCCCAGCACGAAATGGCGCCGATTTTTTCGACGACGAATTTGGCGGCCGATCAAAATCAGCTGACGATGGAGATCATGAAAAAGGTTGCACGTCGGCACGGGCTTGTGTGCCTGCTGCACGAAAAACCTTTTGCCGGCATCAACGGCAGCGGCAAGCACAACAACTGGTCGATCGAAACCGATGCGGGCGAGGGACTTTTGAAGCCGGGCGATACGCCGAGGGAAAACGCGCGTTTTTTGCTTTTCCTCACCGCGGTGATCCGCGCCGTCGACGACAATCAGGATTTGCTGCGCATTTCGGTTGCGAGCGCGGGAAACGATCACCGGCTCGGAGCGAACGAAGCGCCGCCTGCAATCATGTCGATATTCGTCGGCGACGAGCTCGAAGCCGTATTGAAATCGATTAAAGACGGAACGCCGTACAGCGCGAAATCAAAACAAAAGATAAAAATCGGCGCGGATGTTTTGCCGCCCATCCCGAAAGATACGACCGACCGCAACCGCACGTCTCCTTTTGCGTTTACCGTAAATAAATTCGAATTCCGCTCGGTCGGTTCTTCTCTGTCGATTTCGGGGCCGATGACGACGCTCAATGCGATCGTTGCGGATGTTTTGAAAGAGTACGCCGACAAACTCGAAGGAGCGAAAGACTTCAATCAAGCGCTGCAGGAACTTATTAAAAATGAAATCACGGATCACTGGAAAATCATCTTCAACGGCAACGGCTACGGAGAGGATTGGGTTTCCGAAGCGAAAAAGCGCGGGCTTTTAAATCTGCGCAATCTTCCGGAAGCGGTCGCCGAATATCTGAAACCGAAAAACGTCAAACTGTATACCGAAACGGGCATCTACACCGAAGCGGAGATGAAAAGTCACTACGAAGTAAAGCTCGAAAAATACTGCCAAGTGCTCAATATCGAAGTCGGCACGATGCTCGAAATGGTCAATAAAAATATCATGCCCTCCGTGCTCGGATATATGGATTCGATCGCGGAGACTGTCGTGTCGGTAAAAAATGCCCTTCCGCTTGCAAAATGCGATGCGGGAATTTTGCTGCTCAAAAAACTCGACGCGCTTGCCGATTCTCTTTCGGCAGAGACGGCTTCGCTTTTTGAAAAGCATGCGTCGGCGATCGCAAACGGCGATTATATGCTCCGCGCAAAAGCTTACGCCGAAAAAGTGATCCCCGCGATGGAAAAAGTGCGTGCGGTGACCGACGCCATAGAGCCGCTGCTTGCCGAATCGTACAAACCGTTTCCGTCGTATGAAGAGTTGCTTTTCAGCGTGTGAAGGATGGGGTGCCGCGCGTTTACGGCAGCGCCGCCGGTGTAAACACGATGCGATTTCATCTGCGAAAAGCACGGGGCTTCATCATCGGAAATGCGATTAAAAATTAACGCCGCACGAAGCGTAATGTGTATCGGTCGATATGCGTATCGCTGTCCGCTTTACAGCTTCCCTGATTCCGCCGCTCCCGCGAGTCCTATGTCTTTACGATAAAACGCGCCTTCGAAGCGTACCGCGCCGATCGCGTCGTATGCCTTCTTTCGCGCGTCGTCGAAGTCCGTGCCGTGCGCGCTGCATGCGAGCACGCGCCCGCCGTCGGTGACGAGTTTTCCGTCCGCGGTGCGTTTTGCTCCCGCGATAAATAATTGCGCGCCGGCCGATTGTACGCGCTTTTCATCGATCGTAATTTCTTTGCCTTTTTCGTATGCGCCGGGGTAGCCGCCCGAAACGACGACCGGAGCGACGACGCATCCCGTTTTCCATTTGAACGCGAAATTGTCAAGCGAGCCGTTGACGATCGAACAGCACATCGCGGCAAAGTCGAAATCGGCGAGCGGGAGTACCGCCTGCGTTTCGGGATCTCCGAGCCGCACGTTGTATTCGAGGAGTTTCGGTCCGTCTTTTGTGAGCATGATGCCGAAAAAGATAAAACCGCGGTAATCGAAATTTTCGGCGATGAGTCCTTTGAGCGTTGGCGAAAGGATATCGTGCCGGAAACGCTCCATCGTTTCGTCTGTCACGTCGGCGAGCGGGCATACGGCGCCCATGCCGCCGGTATTCGGTCCTTGCGCTCCGTCGAGCAGGCGTTTATGATCGCGCGCCGGCAAAAACGGCACGATTTTCGCTTTTTGTTTTTTTGCAGCTTCAGATGTTACCGAAACTGCGGCAAGCACGGAGATTTCGACGCCTTCGAGATATTCTTCTATGACGATTTTTTTTCCGGCCTCTCCGACGCTGCCGGCTTCCATGATGCTGCCGATCGCCGAAAGGGCTTCTTCGACGGTCGCCGCGACGACAACGCCCTTTCCCGCTGCAAGCCCGTCCGCTTTGATGACGACCGGCGCGCCGTGCTGTCGGACGTATGCTTTCGCTTGTTCGCTGTCGCTGAACGTTTCGCTTTTTGCGCACGCGACGCCGTAAGTATGCATAAAGCGTTTTGCAAAATCTTTGCTCGCTTCGAGTTCGGCCGCCGCTTTTTTCGGCCCGATGCACGGAATATCGGCTTTCCAAAAATCGTCCGCAATGCCTTCCGCGAGCGGATTTTCCGGTCCTACGATCGCCATAATGCATTCTTCGCGTTGTGCGATCTGCACGCAAGCCGGCACGCCGTTATCTTCAATATAATCGCATGCCGCTTTATCGATGTTTTTACACTTGGGTTCCACAGCCGTACCGCCGTTTCCGGGAATGACGACGATTTTTTGTACGAGCGGGCTTTGCGCAAGGCAGCGCGCTATCGCGTGTTCGCGACCGCCCGAGCCGATGAGAATGATATTCATAAGTTTATGATAAAGTAAAAAAACGCGAGTTACAATAGGGATCTCTGAAAAAGTTAGCATAGGCTATTGACAGTTTCTGCCGGTTAGCGTATATTAACCAAGTAGGTATATATCTATTTCAGGGTGTATTGCCAAGCAGGTGAATTATGATGCCTTTATCGATGTGTGCAATCGGTGAACAATGCACGGTAAAAAAAGTCGGCGGTACGGCGGACGTGAAGCAGCGACTCAACGAAATCGGCTTTAACGTCGGTACGGCGGTTACTGTCGTGTCTACGACTGACGGAAATATTATCGTACAGGTAAAAGAATCCCGAATTGCATTAAACCGCGCGATGGCTAACCGCATCATGGTGTGAGCGCGGATTTTTTTACGGTGTGATTTATTAAGGCCGTCAAGCGGTCAAGGAGATCATAATGAAAACATTGCGAAATGTTACCGTCGGCGAAACGGTAACGGTCAAAAGGTTGGACGGGGAAGGCGCATTAAAACGCCGCCTCATGGATATGGGTTTTACCAACGGGTGCAGCGTGTATATTCGTAAAGTCGCGCCGCTCGGCGATCCTGTAGAAGTAACGATCAGGGGATACGAGTTGAGCGTTCGCAAAGACGATGCGGACTGCATAGAGGTAGAATGAGCGCTTTCAAACGGTTGTGTACGAATCGCACATGTCTTGTGTTGAAAACGACGGAAAACTTTTGTAGCTTGTGGAGGAACTATGGCAACAATTAAGATTGCGCTTGCAGGAAACCCGAACTGCGGCAAAACGACGATGTTCAATTCGCTGACGGGGGCGAACCAGTATGTCGGCAACTGGCCGGGAGTAACGGTAGAAAAAAAAGAAGGCCGAATGAAAGGCGAAAGCGATATTATCGTTACGGACTTGCCCGGTATTTATTCGCTTTCTCCGTATACGCCTGAAGAAGTCGTAAGCCGCGATTATCTCGCCGGAAACGATCCTGCGGCGGTTTTGAATCTTGTCGATTCGACGAACATCGAACGAAACTTATATTTAACGACGCAAATTCTCGAGCTCGGAAAGCCAGTCGTCATTGCGCTGAACATGATCGACGTGCTGAAAAAATCGGGCGATAAAATCGATACGGAAAAACTGAGCGAAGCGCTCGGCTGTAAGATAATAGAAACATCCGCCTTAAAAGGTGTCGGCGTCAAAGAAGCCGCGCGCGCTGCAGCGGAAGCGGCACGCAACTCGAAGACGGTTATGCCGAAAAAATGCTTTTCCGCAAACGTCGAACAGGCGATCTCAAAAATGGAAGCGCTTGTTCCGGCAGATATTCCTGTAGAACTCAAACGCTGGTATGCGATCAAGCTGATCGAACGCGATAGTGTTGTGCTGGAGCGTCTGCACCTTTCGGCGGAAGATGCCGCAAAAGCGGAAGAGATCACAAAAGCCCTTGAATCGGATTACAACGACGATTCCGAATCGCTCATCACGAACGAACGCTACGAATACATCACGAAGATGCTGAAAGGTTGCTTGAAAAAATCGGGCAATAAACTGACGACATCCGACAAGGTCGATAAAATCGTAACGAACCGCTGGCTCGGTATTCCGATCTTCCTTGCCGTCATGTGGGTCATCTATTATATTTCGGTGACGACGGTCGGTACGTGGATGACGGATTGGACGAACGATTCGTTTGTCGCGGGTATTCAGGAGATCGTTTCCGGCTGGATGGAAAATGCGGGTGCAAACGAAGTGCTCACCGATTGTCTTGTCAACGGTTTGATCGGCGGTGTCGGTACGATCCTCGGCTTCGTGCCGCAGATGGCCGTTTTGTTTTTGCTGCTTTCAATCGTCGAAGATATCGGCTATATGGTGCGCATCGCGTTCGTTATGGATCGCGTGTTCAGACACTTCGGACTTTCGGGAAAAAGCTTTATCCCGCTGCTCATCTCTTCGGGCTGCGGCGTTCCCGGTATTATGGCGTCGAAAACGATCGAAAACGAAAACGACCGCCGCTTGACGATTATAACGACGACGTGGGTGCCCTGCGGCGCAAAGCTTCCCGTTATCGCGCTTATGGGCGCGGTCATGGTACAGCATGTGTCAGGTATGAACTCGGCGTGGCTTGCTCCGGCTATGTATGCGACGGGCGTTGCGTGCGTGCTTGTCGCGGCTATTATGCTTAAAAAAACAAAGCCCTTCCACGGCGAAGCGGCTCCCTTCGTTATGGAATTGCCCCAATATCATATTCCGCAGCCGAAGACGGTGCTCATCCATACGTGGGAACGCTTGAAAGGCTTTATGATCAAAGCGGGGACCGTGCTTTTCCTCATGTGCTTGGTCATGTGGTTCCTGTCGAGCTACGGTTTCGGCGAAGAAGGATTCGGTCTTGTCGATCCTGCCGAGTCGATGCTTGCTGCGATCGGCAACGTGCTCCGCTGGATATTCGTGCCGCTCGGTTTCGGAGGCGAAGTCGGCGGTTGGCAGGCGGCTGCTTCCGCGATTTCCGGTTTCGTTGCGAAAGAAGGTATCGTCAGCACGATGGGCGTTCTCGCAAACGTCGCTGAAGAAAGCGTTGAAGAAGCCGATGCTGTTGCAAGCGCGGTCGCGACGTGGTTCCCGACGCTTCCCGCAGCTATTTCGTATCTCGTGTTCAACCTGCTCGATTCGCCGTGCATTGCGGCTATTTCGACGATGGCGCAAAACCTGCAAAGCCGGAAGTGGTTCTGGTTCGCGGTTCTGTTCCAGAACATATTCGCATACGTTATCGCCCTCTGTGTGTATCAGTACGGTATGCTGATTACCGCCGGTGCATTCGGTGTCGGAACGGTGTTCGCGATCCTCTTTACGATCGCGATCCTCGTTATGCTGTTCCGTCCGGATCCCTATAAAAAGCAGGAACGCATGATGCGCGGTCGCGCGTTTGCCGCTGCGTAATGGGACATGAATATTGATCTGAAAAGAAAGAGAAACATACGCAATGTAAAAAAGTATTTATAAAAGGTGATCGGCTGCAGCGTCTGCCCGACGGACGCTGCAGCTTTACGGCGGACGGTTCGCGGGTAAAGCGTGAGCGGTTTTGCCTGCGGTTTACGGAGGTTCGTATGGTTGCAAATATTATTGCAGTGCTTTGTATCGGTGTGTGGGGATTTTTTGCGCTGCGGGCTGTCATAAAAACCCATCACGAAGCGAAGATTACCGGCAATCCGGGGTGCCTCGGGTGCACGGGTTGGTGTTCGTCAAAAGGCGGCTGCCACGAATTTTCAAATGTAGAAAAATTTTTGGCGGAACATGTGAAAAAATAAGTCTATGAGCTTTGAAGAAGCCGTCATACATTGCGGGGCTCCCGCGCTGTGCGGCATTAAACCGTCGTGTCTTTTTTCGATACGGAAAGAAGTGTACGACGCATGTAAAAGCAAAGTGAAGGAATGGCACAGCGCTTTTGCCGGAGAGGGAAAATATATCGTTGCGCTTCCGCGGCGCAATGCGCAGGTATTGTTTTTCGTGTACGATAAAAACCTGCTCGAACGGCAGTGCGGTGATTGCTGCATACGGGAGTATCTGAAAGAAAAAGCTTATCCCGTCGAATCGGGATTTAATGCGATGCTTTCCGAGTTGCTCCATCGCCTCGTCGGAGAAAACGATTTTCCCCACGAGGTCGGCGTTTTCCTCGGCTATCCGCTTGAGGATGTCGTTCAGTTTGAAAAAACTGCGGGCGGCAATTACCGGTATGCGGGGTTTTGGAAAGTGTACGGAGATGTGCACGCCGCTCGAAAGCGGATGGAACAATACAGGACGTGCAGTGAGGGCTGCCGTAAATTATTAAAGAGAGGATTATCCGTGCCGCTTGCGGCGAAAAAATACGCGCGCGGTGCGTTGATACATAGCAATTTATTTAATGGAGGCAAGTAATGACAAAAGCGATCGTATATGCGAGCACGACGGGAAATACGGAAGCGATGGCTCTGGCGATCGAAAAAGGCGCGAAGAGTTCGGGAGCGACCGTCATAATGAAAAAAGCGGATGAAGCGTCCGCTGCGGAAGTTTTAGGCGCCGATGTGCTTATTCTCGGCAGCCCCGCGATGGGTGCGGAAGTCCTTGAAGACAGCATGGAATCGTTCTTTGCGTCGATCGAAGGCAGCCTCGGCGGAAAAAAAGTTGCGCTCTTCGGCTCCTATGACTGGGGCGACGGACAATGGCTTCGCGACTGGGCCGACCGTGTCAAAAATGCGGGCGGTACGATGGTAAACGGTGAAGGTCTTATGGCCCACCTCGAACCGGATGCGGACGCGATCAAAGCGTGCGAAGACCTGGGTGCAAGCGCATAACAAAAAAGGCGGCACCGTTTGCGCTGCATGATTTGCGGCGGTCGGCGGTGAAGCGGACGGGATCGGAAAGAGTCCTTACTATCGGTTCTTCTGCGTGCAAGGGGGTTGTCAATTCTCTTGCACGGGACATAGCTACACAGTAAAAGTTTCCAGCTTTTCACAGGGTCTGCTGCGTACGCCACAAGCGCACAGACCCTGGTTTTTTTGAAAACTCATCATAAAAATTATTAAGGGGGTTGCTATGGCGGTAAATGTAATCATTATTTTAATAATCGCAGTCGGGTTCGTGTTCGGCGTACGTTCGATTTTGCGGAGCGCTGCAGGAAAAAGCTGCTGTTCCGGCGGAGACTCCATCGTCAAGATAGGGCCGTCGGATCCGGATCGTTCGCATTATCCGTACCGTGCGGAAGCGACGGTGGAAGGTATGACATGCAAAAACTGCGCGCTGCGCGTCACGAATGCTCTCAACAGCCTCGACGACGTATGGGCGACCGTAAATCTCAAAAAAAATTCAGTATCGATTTTATTGAAACAAAACGGCGGTGAAGCGGCGCTCGTCGAAGCGGTTTCAAAAGCCGGCTACACGATGAAAGACGTTCGCATTTCGTCGGTTTAACAGCTGCAGATTTTGCCTGATCGCGCGAGGAAAATATCTGGCTTCGGTCATTCTCAATATACAGTGATATCGGGCGGGGAAACGACACCGACGGTTTCTTTTCCCCGCACCCTTGTTCTTCCCTTACAACGTGAGCGACGGCGGCGCATAAGCACGCGCTTTCAATTCGTTGTTGAGCATATACAGGGCTTTCGCATCGCTTCCGAACAGATCGTATTTTTTGATCATATCGTCGGCGTTTTTTTCTTCTTCGCCCTGTTCTTTTACGAACCAATCCAAAAACTGCATCGTCCGGTAATCTTTTACCGCTTGTGCAGCATCATAGATCGCGTGGATGAGGCTTGTCACGTACTGTTCGTGCTTGAGCGATACGGTCAGGGCGTCTTTCAGCTGTTCGTATGTATGATCCGGTTTTTCGATCGCTTCGAGCGTTATGCGCTCGCCGTTGTTTTGCAGATACTGCAACATCAGATCCGCGTGATCCTGTTCTTCCTTCGCTTGGATTTTGTACCAATTGCCGAAGCCTTCCAAACCCTTGTCGTAAAAATAACTTGAAATATCCAAATACAAATAAGTATAATTTTTGCATTTGTCAACTTGTGCATAAGTGTGATATGTTATACAGTGATTCCGACAAGGACAGTACAGAATGAAAACGATAACGATTGACGGTGAGCATCTCACGATCGACGACGTATGTGCCGTTGCATACGGTAAAAGCGAGGTTTCATTTCCGGAGGACGCCGCGTTTTTCGAAACGCTTCGCCGCTCGCGCAAATTTCTCGAAGATTATATCGCAAAGGGTTTTCCGACATACGGAGTGACGACGGGCTTCGGCGATTCGTGCGCAAATCAAATCAATCCCTCCCGCGCGGCAGAGCTGCAAAAATCCATCGTGCGTTTTCACGGCATCGGACTCGGCAAAAAATTTTCGCATGAAGAAGGACGCGCCGTCGTGCTGTGCCGCTTGAATTCCGACGTAAAGGGCGGGCATTCGGCGATCAGAGTCGCCCTTGCAGAAATGCTCAAAACCCTGCTCGACAAAGATATCGTTCCCGTGATCCCCGAACTGGGATCGGTCGGCGCCTCGGGCGATTTGACGCCGCTGTCCTATGTGGCTGCCGTCGTTATGGGAGAGCGCGAAGTATATTACAAAGGTAAAATAGTTCCGGCGATCGATGCGCTCAAAGCCGAAGGAATCGCCCCTCTTCCGCTTGCGGCGAAAGAGGGACTTGCGATCATGAACGGTACGTCGGTGATGACAGCCGTCGCCTCCCTTTCGTGGAAGCGCGCGCGGAGGCTTGCGAACATCTGCGATTTTGTCACCGCAGCGACTGCGGAGATCGTACGCGGCAACGAAGTGCCCTTCCGAAAAAAAGTCGCGGAGATGAAAAATCATACGGGGCAGATCGAAAGCGCGGGCTATATTTACGATATCGTAAAAAACTCGAAGCGCGTGTATCGATATGAAGAGCTGCTCGAACGCATCGGCTCCATCGGCGACGTGCAGTTTGAAAAGCGCTTTGTCAAAATTCAGGATCGCTATTCCATTCGCTGCGCGCCGCAGATAAACGGCGTCCTGCGAGATACGCTTCGGATCGCGCGGCAGTGGATCGAAGAAGAAATCAACTCCGCGAACGACAATCCCCTCGTCAACGTCGATACGCAAGAGCTTTACAACACCGGCAATTTTTACGGCGGGCATATTTGCGCCGCCTGCGATTACCTGCGCATCGCGCTTGCGAACATCAGCGATTTGGCGGACAAACAGGCGGAGATCATAATCGACGGAAAATTCAACAACCTCACGGAAAACCTAATCCCGTTTACTGACGATACCGACGAACGGGCGGGACTGCGATTCGGCTTTAAGGCGGCGCAGATCACGATGTCGGCGATTCGTGCGGAAGTGCAGCATTGCTGTACGGCGATGAGTATTCAATCGAGCCCGACGGAAGCGCTCAATCAGGATAAAGTTTCCATGGGTACGATTTCGGCGCGGAAACTGCGCGACCAAATCGATCTCATCTATCTGCAATACGCCGTACACATACTCGCGGTGTGCCAAGCGGTCGATTTGATAGGCGCTTCGGAGTTCGGCGAATTTACGCAACGATTGTATGCTGAAGTCCGCGCCGTTTCCGCTCCGCTCGTCGACGACAGGCGGCTCGATGAAGATGCGGAAAAAGTCGCACGCCTGCTCGAGGCGACGGAGCTTTTTGAGTAAACCGAGCGGGTACCGTTGAAAAGGGCATCGAGTTTTTGGAGGTGCCCTTCTATCGTTTTTTCAATTTTTCCTCTTTCCAAGTTTCACATTTCGGGTTATACTATATAAGCAACAGGAGATATCATTGAGTTTTCCTATAGCGACCGACAATCCTACCCCACCCCCC